>JAOZRP010000178.1 GCA_029940125.1 bacterium | reverse complement strand
AGCTGAAAGAAAAACTGGTGGAATCCACCCTGGGACTGTCGCTGGAAAACATCAAGACCCTGTTTGCTCAAATTGTTATCACCCATAACGTTATTGACGAGCGGGCGATTGAAATTGTCCTGCAGGAAAAACGAAACATTATCCAAAAGGGAGAAATACTGGAATTTTTCCCGGTCCAGGAATCCCTCAACGACATCGGCGGCCTTGACAACCTAAAAAAATGGCTGCGGAAGAGGAATAAGGTTTTCACCCGCAAGGCCAAGGACTACGGGCTGCCGTCACCCAAGGGAATCCTGATCATTGGCATCCAGGGAACCGGAAAAAGTCTGACCGCCAAAGCCACCGCCGGGCTCTGGAAGCTGCCCCTGCTGCGCATGGACCTGGGGAAAGTTTTCGGCAGCCTGCTGGGAGAATCAGAAGAGAACCTTCGCAATGCCATACGCCTGGCGGAAACCATATCCCCCTGCATCCTCTGGGTTGACGAACTGGAAAAAGCTTTTGCCGGAGCCAGTGGTTCTGCCGGTGACAGTGGCACTTCAGCCCGTATCCTGGGAACTTTTCTCACCTGGATGCAGGAAAAAACCAAGCCGGTATTCATTATCGCCACCGGGAACGACATCACTCTCCTCCCCCCGGAGCTGATGAGAAAAGGACGCTTCGATGAGATATTTTTTGTTGACCTACCTACGCTCAGCGAACGGGAGGCTATTTTTAAAGTTCATCTGGAAAAGGTTCGCCCGGTTATCCGTCAATTTGATCTGCGGAAACTGGCAGCCGCCACCGACAAATACAGCGGTGCCGAAATCGAGCAGATTATTTACGATGCCATGTTTACCGCCTTTGACGACAATCAGCGGGAATTTACCGAAGAGGATATCATCGCCAGCATTACTGAGATCATTCCTATCTCGAGATTCATGAAGGAAAGGATCGAAAATTTGCGGCAATGGGCGGTATCCAGGACCAGGAAGGCCAACAGCGAATAACAGCAATAGCACACCAGCAAAGGAGTAGTGCCATGTCCCATTTCACCAAAGTGCAAACCAAAATTACTGAATTGCTTTTTTTAAAGAAAGCGATCAGTGATATGGATCTTGCTTATGAAGAAGGAAATTTGAAAGCCAAAGGCTGGCTCTGGAAAAGGGCCAAAGCCGACTTGATCATCCCCACCAAAAGCGGTTATGACATCGGTTTTAAGTTCAACGGCAAATCATACGATGTCGTCGCCGACTGGGATTCCATCAGTGACGTTGACCAGGAAAGTTTTATCAGTGAGCTGAACCAGCGCTACGCCTACAATGTTGTCAGTGACACCCTGGCCCAGCAGGGGTTCATGATCATGGAGGAAAAAAACCAGGACGGCAAAATAAAAATGACCATGCGCAAAGCTTCCTGATCTATCTTGTTTCCATCCGGAAACTACCGTTTCCGGATGAACACCATCTTGCAACCATGATGCATAAACCAGCGGAGAACCGATAATGGAAGAAATACAGATTGAAATTGATCAGCAGGGCAACGTTACCATAGAGGTGTCCGGAGCCCCTGGAGGCAAATGCCTTGATTTGACCAAGAGCGTGGAACAGCTGCTTGGCGGGGAAGTCAGCCAGCGAGACTTTACCAGGGAATATTACATCAAAGAAAGCGTTGACCAGGAAGAAAAACTGTCCCGTTAAAAAATACCTATAATTTTCTTGACAAATGCCGATTATCTATTATAATTAAGCATAATTGTTTTTTGTATTTATGGTGCTCGGGGTTGTAAAAAAAATCACATAGATGGCTTCACTTTCAGAAACGAGGTAGTTATGTCTTACCAATATCCTTTGCCAGCCTACATAGACTATCTGTCAAAGGAAAAACCATCATACATGGAAATTATCCAGAGCATCAGCTTTCTAACCAAACTGGGGGCTTTATGCTTGATAACCGGTAAATTTTTTATGTTTATCGCAGTGGCAGGGATTTTTGTTCCCAGCCTTAACGCTTACGCGATTCCCTGCACTATCATCTGGGGAACATTGGTCTTTACCTGCATCATTCTCTGCTCCGTTGACCATTACCTGTACAAACGCAAAAATGCTGAAGAAGGCCTTGAAGAACATCAGTACAGTGGCCTGGACGCCCTGATGTATTCCTATACGCCTCCTGACGCAGCCGCCGATGAACAGCAGAAAGTAACCGCATAGTCATCACATTTACCTGTACATTAAAAAAACAGGTTATGAGGGAAGCCTTGAAAAAGGCTTCCCTTTTTTATTGCCAGGCAAGCTTTTTTAAAAACTAAAACAGTCCCCATCCAAAAACCACGCCTAACGAGCTGTTTATACAAGCAAAAAAAATATATTAAAACGGTATTTTTTTCTTGACATTAGTCCAATATACTGTATGTTTTAATATACAGTGAAAGTTCAATATGCTCTATCTTGTTAAAAATATTACAATATACGATATACGTAAAAACTATTGACAAAGGAGCAGATCATGAAAGGCATGATTCCAGTCAAAGGATTTCAGCCTTCGACACCCCCACCTCAGAATACGGATTTCATTGATATTCTGAAAAACATCACTCCACTCACCAAGATTGGAGCGGTTTGTTTTGTGGCCGGCAAGTTGTTTGGTGTCCTGGCTATTCCAGCGGTATTCATTTCCTCTCTCAACATGTTCGCCATTCCCTTGATTATCTGCTGGGGATCGCTCATTTTAACGACCATCGTCTTGTGTTCCGTAGATCATTTCATCGTCAGTAAAAGGAGGGCCGCAGCAACCCAAAACAAAGCAGCAGAGGTGCAATCCTGGCTTGCCCAGCACCCGGAGCTCCGGGAACAAATTCTGGCTGAGCTTCAAGAAAATGAGAATGATAAATCCAACGGAGATGATAAAGTGGTCAGCATCTCCCGCTACCAATAAAGCTTAAAAAAAACTTTGCATAAAAAAAGGGCGGCTTATCAGCCGCCCTTTTTTATGCAGTCAAGGCTATAAACAAAAAATCAGATCAGTGAAGCCACTGCCTTGCCATAATCCTGGCAAGCCTTGATGATTTCCGGATCATCTGCCTGAAGTTTTGCCTCCAGGGCGTTAAATGATCCCAAGTCAACCAGGTTCATTTTCAGGACGTATTCCATCGTATCGGCAATCACCTTGGGAGCATCGCCCGAGTGAGTGTAGGAGCCGAAGGCCCCGGCGGCCTTGCCCGCCAGACCGGCTTTTTCCGCCAGAAAGAGGAAGGTTTTAAAATTCTGAGTCATATCCCGATGATACGTCGGACAACCAAAAATATAACCGTCATAACCGGCAAGATCCTCTTCTTTTTTAATCGTTCCAACCTTTTTCAGCTCCGCTTCCGCACCGGCAAAACGCACTCCTTCAGCCACATAGTTGGCCATTTTTTCCGTGTTCCCGGTTCGGCTGAAATACACAATCAATACTTTTGCCATTTTTTTCCCCTTTTATTTCTTTACAGTTGCTGCCATTAAGGCCGATCATATCCATGCATTTATTCTGGCTTCCACACTTTCCACACTTTGCCAACCAGGTCCGGGCCGGGCTTCAACACCGTTTTCCCCGGGGTCCAGCCGGAAGGACAAACTTCAGCTCCTCCGGTTTTTCGCACATGTTGAAATGCCTGGATCTGCCTCAGGGTCTCATCGACGCTGCGGCCCACCGGCGGCGTGAGGATTTCCATGGCCTGTACCACACCATCAGGATCAATGAGAAAACGACCGCGAACGTCAACGCCGGCACCTTCGTCGTAAACTCCATAGATTTTTCCCAGGCTGCCGGCACCATCCGACAGCAGCGGGTAGGGAACCCCGCCGTCAACCATTTTTGACAGCTCCTCCTCCTGCCAGATTTTGTGAACAAAAACACTGTCCACGCTGACTGCCAACACTTCCACATCCAGATCCTTGAATTCCTGGTAGCGAGCGGCGACCGCCGTCAATTCGGTCGGTCAGACAAAGGTAAAGTCACCGGGATAAAAGCAGATCAGAACCCATTTGCCCAGGTAATCAGAAAGCTTTACCTGGCTGAAGTCCCCATTGATAAAGGCCGGAGCGTTGAAATCCGGGGCTTTCTGCCCAATTTTTACAGCTACCATCGTTTTTTCCTCCTCGTCTGTCACTATTGCTTGTTGTTCATCATTGCCACCGCTTTCTTCCCCGACTACAGAACCCGTCGCCGCGGCACACCCTAGACCTTTTTCTTCCGCCATTGGCTTCCCTCCTTCTTTCAACCGAACTGACTATCAATCCCCCGGCTGAATATCGTCAAAAGTTAAAAAAATGTCCCGTTGCCAAACGAAATAACCAGACCCAGTCCAGCTACGGCCACAAACCAGGCAATCATCAAAAAAGTGGTCAATTTGCCAAACTTCTCCACGAGCTTCAACCCTCCTCTACCGACAGCGTTCCCCGCCCCAGCTTGAAGACCAAGGTAATCGGGTACGCTATCACCACCAGGCCCATCACAAAGGTGACCAGAAACAACACCGTACTGCCCCAATCAAGGTTGACGGGGTATTGGTAAATCGAATAATCAAACTGCCCCAGATACCCCATCCTTAAAACCTCCCTGGCAGCCGACATTCCCAACACCGCCACCAGCGACACAATACCCATTGGCACCGCGTAGCGCTCCGGATCCTTCTGAACCATTATCAACGCGACCATGACCAGAAATCCCAAAACCGCTCCGATTAAAAAAACGGGGTTGCGATAAAAACCAAATTTTATCGGCGTGCTGAACAGCCACCAGAAGCCAATCACCACCTGGATCATGGCGGCAATCTTTGCCAGCCGGACCCCGGATTTGCCAATCCAGTCAAGGTAACCCTGGTCAAAATCGGTCCGGGGGCGGAAATACCAGGCATAGAGCATCATGTAAATGCCGATATTGACAAAAGCGGGAACCATAAAATGGAGAAACCTTCCCAGGCTGAAAGCATGAAATCCCCCGCCTAAAGTCTGCAGGGATCCCTTTACCACATACCAGGAAAGCCATTTTTCCGGCAGCAGCTGCTGCATGGCAAACATGCTCATGATTACCCCGGCAAAAACAACCATTACCAGGGCAAACAGGCCAAAAAAGCCGAAACCTGAAGGATGCTTTTCCCGCTTGAGGTAAAACACATACAGGGATAGAAAACCCAGGGTAATAACCAGCAGGAAAACCATTGCCCACCAGGCGGAAATAGCATTGGCCGTATACCAGAATGGATCGTAGATCACCTGCACAAAGAGCAAGGGCGCCACGCCCAGGACAATGGCCAAAGACAGATTCACCGTACTGCAGCAGGCCATGGTTTTTGACAGTTTTCTGCCATACTCCCCACCCTTGACATGGTGGTAGACGGCCAGGAAGATTCCCCCTACCACCAGATTAACCAGCAGAATATGCAGGGCAAAGGTCAGCACCATCAGCCCCTGAAACAGCCAGGGAAAGAAGGGAATCCCCATGGGGTCCCTTAAAGCAATTAAAGCGCTGTGCAGATCCATCAATATTTCTCCCTAGATCAACCTGTAAGGTACCAAGGCGGGCTTAACGCCCGCAACCCAAATCAGGGTATCAGGATGTTCC
>JAOZRP010000177.1 GCA_029940125.1 bacterium | reverse complement strand
TCGCGGCGGACGCCTCGGAGCCGGCCATGGACGGCCGGCGAGAATGAGCGAGAGTTATGCCGGAACATCCTGATACCCTGTTTAGGGTTGCGGGCCTTAAGCCCGCCTTGGCATAAAA
This sequence comes from bacterium, assembly GCA_029940125.1. Classification (GTDB taxonomy): domain Bacteria; phylum Desulfobacterota; class Anaeroferrophillalia; order Anaeroferrophillales; family Anaeroferrophillaceae; genus DQWO01. The sequence goes on along the minus strand of JAOZRP010000177.1, from coordinate 5,486 downwards.
AAACCATTCAATGATGTTGGAATACATGCCGACAGTCTTTATAACATGAGTAGCGAACAGGGAAAATCAGCTTGTCAAACAGGAGAAAAAGATGAACCAGACCGACATTGCCAGAAAAGTCAGTGAACAGATGCTTCAGGGAAAAACCGCGCCCTGGAAAGCCGAAGACGCGGCCCTGGAAGCCGGGGTCCAGGCACCGGAACACCTGCTGGTTGGCACCATGGCCCGCCGGTTCTTTCTCGAGGCTAAAAGCGGCATCACCTTCAACCACCTGGTCCTGCCGGACAAGCCCTACAGCATCGAGTACAAATGTCCCCGGGACGGCAGCCACTGGATCCTGGCTGCCAATGACGACTTCACCCGCTGCGGCATGTGCGACACGCCGCTGGAACCCCTGGTTCCGGGCACCACCAGCTACCTGCCCCTGGTCAACAACTACATCGGCGGCGATGAAGACTACTTCAGCTACGCCGGCGAGGTCACCGTGGCCGGAGACGTCAACAAAACCTTTCAGAACATTCTCTGCTACGGTCCGGGCGTCGGGCACCTGGGCATCAGCGTCGGCTGTTTCCAGCTCAACAAATACGGTCCCATTGACGTCAAGGTGGCCGACTTCAGCCATGCGGCCCGGAACCTGGCCTTCGTTTTTGACACCGAAAGCGAACGGGAAAAGGCCAGGCAGCTGATCAAGGATCACCTGGACCGGATCATCGCCTTGATGACGGAAAATTTCCTGAAGCCGTTCGCCGGTGAAGTCTACAACGTCGACTTTCTGGACAAGCAGCACCATGGCGACCGGATCCTGCACTGCTGCTTCTACACCCGCTTCGGCGAATACCGGGGCCATGGCTGCACCTCGAAGGCGGTGGGCGGCGCCAAGAACTACATCGACGACCTGTTCAAGGAGCAGCGGATTGCCTGCCGGGTGTCGGTCATCGGCATGGGCCGCGACGGCGACCTCAAGCCCTCACCCCGCAACCGCCGCGGCCGCTACGTTTCCGCCCAGCAGCGAATTCCCATCAAGGAATATGAAAAAAACATCGACCGTCCCATCGATGACTTCCTCTCCTACATCGAGCTGGACCGCCAGGGCGTGCTGGAAGAAACCGGCTGGCCGGCTTACACCGGCATGGGCGGTGAAATCATCCCGGCCTTCTACCGAACGATGAAGAACAACCCGCGCCCCTACCTGGTATCGTGCCTGCAGAAGGTGTATGCCGAAACCCGGGGAGACGACCTGGTCTTCGGCGTGGAACTGCCGAACATGGAAGTGGGCTTTCCCTCCGGCCCCGAAGGCATCGTCCCGCCTCTGTCCCGTGAGGTGGCCAAGGTCTGCGGCATTGAATCATCCAAGGATTTCGTGGCCGCCTGCGCCGCCATTACCCTCGGGGGAGAATTCAACTTTGCCACTCTGCATATCAAGGAAAAGCTTTACACCGGCAGGTAGAAATGATGACGGGAAGGATCGAAGCCAATCAGAAAAAAAACGTGTTGATCAGTACCGGGGATGTCTCCATCCCCGGATTTTTTTGCCGGCCAACTAACCGGGGGCCATTCCCGGGCCTGATTCTTTTTCATGGCACCGACGGCTTTCAGCCAACCCACCGGAAACTGGCCGTGGACCTGGCTCACCAGGGATACGCGGTTCTGGTTCCGGAATGGTTCGGCCCGGATCGGCCAAAACGTCTGAGCTGGGAAATGCTGCCCCCCGGGGACCTGGAGGCCATGGGGCGGTGGATAAAAAAACAGCCGGGGGTGGACAACCTCCGACTGGGACTGGTGGGAGCCAGCCGGGGAGGAGGACTGGCATTGTACGCAGCTTCGCTGATTCCCGAGGTTCGGGCCGTGGTCAATTTCTTTGGCCTCACCTGCTGGTCCGGGGGGATGGAAAGCTTTCACCGCCTGCCGCTCAATCCCGACGACCACCTTGACTTCCTGCGCCGGGTCTCCAGTCCGATTCTGTCATTTCACGGCGACCGGGACACCATCGTCAAAGTGGAAAACACCTTCCTGCTGGACCGGGCCTGCCGGCGCTTCGGCCTTGAACATCACTTCGTCATCTACCCCGGCGTCGATCATTCATTTATCTGGCCTGGCAATCCCCGCTACCACCGGGAGGCCCACCGGGACAGCTGGGAAAAAACCCTGGCCTTTCTCAGCCGCCGGCTTTCTCCTGCAGGGTAAGCAGGAAAGCATCACGCTCATCCTTGAAATTCAAGGCTCCCACCGGGCAGGCGTCAACACAGGCCCGACAGTCCCGGCAATAGTCACCAACCCCCTCTTCCCGGCTGCCGAAGAACGAGATCACGCTGTTGAAGCCACGGTTGGCAAAATCCAGGGCAAAGGTATTGTTCTGCCGTGAACAGACATACACGCAGCGGCCGCAGAGTACGCATTTGTTGGGCTCGTAAACAATGCAGGGGTGATCTTCAATGACTTCCGGCATATCCTTGGGAATGTAGCGCAGCTTCTTGGTGCGCAGGGGCATGTGCAAAAACTTGGCGATGCGCTGCATTGCACAACGCTTGTTGGCCATGCAGAAACGGCACTTGCCGTTATTGGTGCTGACCAGCAGCCGGAAGGCGGTTTTCTGCAGGGCCTGCACCTCATCGGTATTGGTATGAACGACCATGCCCGGCTCCACTTCCTGGCTGCAGGAAGGCAGCGGTCCCGGACGCCCCTCAATTTCTACCAGGCATAAACGACAGGATGCCGGCGGGTGCTCCATGCCGTCAATATAACAGAGATTGGGAATGTAAATGCCGTTGTCCAGGCAGGCTTTCAGCACCTTCGTCCCCCGGGGGACGGTTATTTTCAGACCGTCCACAGTCAGGGTCACCATCTCGTCTGCTTTACTCATTGTTTTCCTCTTTTTCCTCATTCAATGGCTCGATTCCCTGGTCAGGAACCATTTCCGGCGGTGATACTTTGAAGACGGCGTCATATTCCGGCGGGCAGGCATAGACGCACTCGCCGCATTTGACGCATTTTTCCTGGTCAATGGCTTTTTTACGGTTGCTGGTGGTGAAAATCGCTTCAGTGGGACAGCAGGCAACACAGGCGTCGCAGCCACGGGCGCAGGCCTCAAGGTCAATGTAGTAGGCAATCAGATCACGGCACATGAGCGCCGGGCAGCGATGTTCGCGGTAATGGGCCAGGTATTCATCCTTGAAAAAGCGCAGGGTGGTCAGCACCGGGTTGGGAGCGGTCTTCCCCAGGCTGCACAGGGACCCCTTGATGATTGATTCGCTGAGGGTCTGCAGTTCTGCGATGTCGTCGTCGCTCCCTTCTCCCTTGGTCAAGGCGGTCAGGATTTCCAGCAGGTGGCGGGTGCCGATGCGGCAGAAGGTACATTTGCCACAGGATTCATGCTGGGTGAAATCGACAAAATAGCGGGCAACTTCCACCATGCAGGCGTCGCTGTTCATCACCACCATGCCGCCGGACCCCATCATGGCCCCGGCCTGGCGCAAAGAATCGAAGTCAATGGGCGTCGACAGTTCGCTTTCGGGCAGGCAGCCGCCGGAAGGGCCGCCGATCTGCACCGCCTTGAACGGCTTTCCGTCCTTGATGCCGCCGCAGACTTCAAAAATCAAATGTTCAAGGCTGACGCCCATGGGAACTTCCACCAGGCCGGGATATTCCACATCACCAACCACGGAAAAAATCGCCGTTCCCGGCGTCGTCTCGGTGCCAATGGCGGTAAACCAGTGACTGCCCCGGCGCACGATCGAAGGCACCGTCGACAGGGTTTTGGCATTGTTAATCACCGTCGGCAGACCATCCAGTCCTTCAACGGCCGGGTACGGCGGCCGATACTGGGGCATGCCCCGCCGGCCCTCGATTGACTGGATCAGGGCGGTTTCCTCACCGCAGACAAAGGCCCCGGAGCCCTGGAAAACGGAAACCTCAAGGTTGAACTCCGTTCCCAGAATCCGTTCGCCGAGCAGGTGGCGCTCCTTGGCCGCCGCGATGGCTTCTTCAATGGTACTGACCGCCAGAGGATATTCCGCCCGGATGTAGAGAATCGCCCGGGAAGCGCCTACCGCCAGGGCGGCGATTGCCAGCCCCTCCAGTACCTGGTGAGGGTTGCTTTCCATCAGCGTCCGGTCCATGTAGGCGCCGGGGTCACCCTCGTCGCCGTTGCAGATAACCACTTTCGGGGTCTTTTCCGCCTGGCGGGCAATTTCCCACTTGATGCCGGCCGGAAAACCGGCGCCGCCGCGGCCCCGCAGATGCGCCGACTTGATCTCGCTGACCACCCACTCGCCGCCCTTCTCCAGGGCCTTGGCCAAGGCCTGATAGCCATCCACAGCCAGGTAATGATCAATATTGTGCGGATCAATGAGACCGCACTGCTCCATAATCAGCCGCTTTTCATACAGGTAGCGAGGGTAGTCCATCAGGGTGGGAAAGGTGTCATTGGGTTCAAGAGCCCCCAGCAGGTATTCGAAACAGGGATCCTCACCGGCCTGGAGGAAGGAATTCACCAATACCCGGGCTTCGCCGGCACCGACTTTCTGGTACATGAGGGGAGGATAGCCGGGATAATGGATAGTAACCAATGGTTCAGCGTAGCAATGGCCCAGGCAGCCCACGGTGATAATTTTGGCTTCCAGCCCTTTTTCCTCCAGGGCTTCTTTAAATCCGTCAATGGTTTCCTGGGATCCCGCCGCCCGACCACAGGTCGCGTGGCCAACATAAATAACCGGCACTGCCGGATCATGCAAAGCCTGCCACTGCTCTTTGGCCACCTTGGTCTGTTCGGCCAGTAATTCACTCGGAGTCGGATTGTTGCTCATCTTGTGCTTTCGCCCTTTCAGCCATCTCATTTTGAATTTCAATTTCAGTAATCACGCCCTCGACCTTGCTGGGAGTTACGTATGACTCTATCTTCTCCCCCACCACCACCACCGGAGCCAGGGCACAGCAACCGACACAGGCGACTCTTTCCAGGCTGTACTCCCGATCCTTGGTGGTTTCACCTTCTTCAATACCCAGGCGCCGGGCAAAATTTTCAAGGATGATTTCCCCGCCTTTCACGTGGCAGGCCGTTCCCAGGCAAACTTTAATCGGGTGGCGGCCGGGAGGGTTGAAACGAAACTGATTATAAAAAGTGGCAACCCCGAAAACCTTTGCCGGGGTAATGCCGAAATGATCCGCAACCATCTTGATGCTGCCCGGAGGAACATAACCATGGGTACGCTGGATTTCCTGCAGGACAGGTATCAATTGATGCACATCCCGGGAGACGGCCGGCAGTTCAGCGGCAATGGCATCCAGTACTTTCTGTTCTTCCAGATCAATTTCCTGATCCTGTCCGATAGTCTCAGACATCAATACAATCTCCTTTGTTCAAGCAGGGCAAGAAAACATCATACCATTTTTAAACATCGTCAGCTTTCCAAGGCGGACTTGACGCCCGCAACCAAAATCAAGGTATCAGGATGTTCCGGCATGGCTCTCGCTCATTCTCGCCGGCCGTC
>JAOZRP010000510.1 GCA_029940125.1 bacterium | reverse complement strand
CGGTCGCGATGACCTTACGGATGATATCTTCTGGGGGGTGGACACCCTGCCGTCGCGGATCCTGGGGCGTCAGCATGACGGCCGCCCCCTGGCGCTGCCGCCGGAAGAGATTCGCCGTCGCCGGGAAGGCTACAACTGGCTGGCGGTGGCGGAAAAACCGGCCGGGTGATGGCGGCCCGGGAAACCACCTGTGAGGCAGGAGATTCCACCTGCCGTCTTCATTGGTGTTGGCCGGGTGTCCATGGGGAAAACGGTCATTGGTGGGGATGATGGCTGTTAATAGAGGAAGCCGAGGAGATGGAGAGGACGTCTCAAGTCATCAATCCGGTCGTCGGCGGAGAGAATGATTTTCCGATCCGTAGTAATGCCTTTAAATTGTGAACGGCCTTTCCCCTTGCCGCCGATTTCGAATACGATCTTCTCCGTGCCGCTGGAGATCAGGAAGTCAGGGGTTTTTTTGCCCCGGGTGCTTTTCAGATAATCAAAGGACAGTCCGGCGGCTCCCATCATCTCGGCGAAAAAATCCTCGCGCAGGCCGCCGACAGTGCGCTCGTCTTCACCAAAGAGCAGCCGGTAAGGCGGCGACATGAGCACTTTGGGTTCCCGCATGACATTGGTTCCCCTGGGGAAGACAATGTGCAGGACCAGGGCCCGGGACATTATGTCAAGGTAGGCCGCGGCCTTGTATTTAGTGATTCCAAGATTTCGTGAAATTGATGAATAGCTGATGCCGTCAACGCTCGATCGGCCGATGAAAATCAACATTTTTTCCAGCAAGTTGATCTCTTTGACCAGGAGCGAAGCGATGGTGGGAATGTCACGGTGTAAAATTTTCTGCAGAATGTTGTGGAGAAGGGGCAGGGGGTCAGGTTCGTCCAGGGCAAAAGGAAGCAGGCCGCCCCTGAGATAGGGCTCGAAAAGATATCGGCAACGCAGATGGCGGGTATCCCAGTTTTGGTGGATGATGTCGTCAAGAGTGAGGATTGGCAGGAGGTGACCGGTTTTAAAAAAAATATACTCCCGGAATGAGAAAGGCGGTAGCTTGATCAATCGCACCCGGCGGGAGAGGTCAAAAGCCGATGAGGTTATCGCTAAGGCGACGGAACTGGTAAAGAGAACTTTGATTGTGAGAAAATCATAAATCTTCTTGAGTTCTGCGTCATAATCCGGCTGAAAATGGATTTCATCAACCAGTAGAGTGTCAATTTTCAGGGTCTCCTGCAAGTGCTTGGCCAAGTCAAAGAGATCTTGCCCACTACCGGCGTCCAGGGAAAGATAGAATGAGTTCTCCATGGCGGCGGCCAGCTGTTTCAGCAGTACCGTTTTGCCGGCACCGCGGGGTCCGACAATGCCGCAGAAATGTTTGCCCTGCAGTTGCCGCAGGGGTTCATACAGTACTCTTTTTTTCGGATAGTTTGCGGCATCACGGCGAGCCAGTTGATCGAGTTCAAAAAGCCTGGTAATACTGCTTTGCATATTAATTACCTTTCCTTCCTCCAAGGCGGGCTTAACGCCCGCAACCCAACAGGGTATCAGGATGTTCCGGCATGG
>JAOZRP010000176.1:3803-5614 GCA_029940125.1 bacterium | reverse complement strand
TAACCCGCAACCCAAACGGGTCTTTCGGCCCGCAAATAAGTGCTCTTATCAGAGCATTTTCTTGTTTTTCAAACAAGAAAATAACCTGTAAGGCACTAAACAAGCTTTACTATTTTACCCAATGAGAAGGAGACGGATTGTGCCTCATCAGGTTTTTCATCATCCCTGGCAGCTGTCTTACGGGGAGGCCGTGGAATTGCAGCGGCAGCTGCGTGAGCGGGTAGTGCTTGACGACCAGGTTGACTGGCCGCCTGCAACCGTGGCCGGGGCTGATATCTCCTATGATCGGCGTCACAATATGTTGTTTGCCGCCGTTCTCCTGTTTTCCTATCCGGATCTAAGCCTGATAGCCGTGGGAGAGCAGGCGGCAGCAGCTTCTTTTCCCTACATTCCCGGGCTGCTGACCTTTCGCGAGGGGCCGCTGCTGGTTGAAATTCTGAACCACTGCGACCGTCTGCCGGACCTGTTGATTTGTGACGGTCAGGGCATCGCCCATCCCCGAGGCTTAGGCCTGGCCGCCCACCTGGGGGTGCTTTTCAACCTGCCTACCGTCGGCTGCGCCAAAACCAGGCTGGTGGGTGAGTATCAGCCGCCGGGGTTGAAAAAAGGGGCCATGAGTCCGCTGCGGGGAACAGAGGGCAATTTACTTGGAATGGTGGTGCGAACCCGGACCGGGGTCAAACCGGTTTTTGTTTCACCGGGTCATCTGATCAGCGTGGAACGAGCGGCCAAAATTGTCCTGCAGCTGGCGCCCCGCTACCGCCTGCCCGAGGTGACCCGCCTGGCTCATCATCACGTCAACCGAATGCGGCGGCAATGGCTGGCTGAAAAGGAAGCCATGACCACGTCCGGATAATCAGTTTTCCTGGATAATGATCTTGTGCTTCAACAGATCCATTTCCTTGATGGAGGCGTTGAGGGTTAATCGGTCGCCGAACAGACCGGTTAGCTCCAGCGATCCATCTTCCTGGGGAGTGATGAGAGATACATCCTCCATTATCATTTCCTCGGTACCGTTTTTTCTGATCAAAAAAGCATTGGACTGGCACATGACAACCTCCGCAACGTAAATTTTCGCTAATTATGCCGTCCTTCCGACCGCGGATTCAATATTTAGCCGAAGTGCTTTTGCCGGTCGGAAGAGGTGAAATCATTCCGCTCGCTCAGGAATGAGACAAGCCCGCACGGGGCAGAATTGAATCTTCCTTCATATTTATCATACCGAAAGGTTAATAATCAAGGTGCATTTTGGCTGTTCAACTACCTTTTTGATTGACATGGCTGGTGAAATGAGATATCGAAACTCAATTCTATTCACATTTTTTTTATTCTTGGATTAACAGTTAACGTAAGGTGTAAAATAAGTATGTATCCGGCGACCGCAGCCTTCCGGCAGACAGTGAGGAAAGACTGATCGTCCGGAAATAATAAAATCCATTATGGAAATAAAGTTTAGAAAGGGGTTTAAAAATGGCATTATGTTTTGATTTGGCGGAAGAGCAGGAAATCCTGCGTAAAAGTGTTCGTTCTTTCGCGGAGAAGGAAATCGCGCCGCTGGCACAGGAACTGGATGACAAAGAGGAATTTTCCCTGGATTTAACCCTGAAAATGGGAGAACTGGGCCTGTTCGGCATGTTTGTTTCCCCGGAATACGGCGGTTCAGGATTGGATTATATCTCCTATATCATCGCCGTTGAGGAAATTGCCCGGGTTGACGGTTCCCAGGCGGCAACCGTGGCGGCGGGAAATTCCCTGGGAATCGGACCGATTTATTATTTTGGTTCCGAGGAGCAGAAAAAGAAATGGCTGCC
>JAOZRP010000176.1:0-3703 GCA_029940125.1 bacterium | reverse complement strand
GAGATATATTTTGACGACTGCCGGGTGCCGAAAGAAAACCTGCTGGGCAAGCAGGGCAACGGTTTTCACATGATGCTGGCCACCCTCGACGGCGGTCGTCTCAGCATCGGAGCCATGGGGCTTGGCGGCGCCCAGGGGGCCTATGAAAAGGCCTTGCGCTATGCCCAGGAGCGGCAGCAGTTCGGTCGGCCGCTGATCGACTTCCAGATTACCCAGTTCAAACTGGCTGACATGGCCATGGAAATCGAATTGGCCCGCAACCTGCTTTACAAGGCCTGCTGGCTGCGCGACCACAACCGGCCGTTTTCCAAGGAAGCGGCGATGGGCAAGCTGTACTGTTCGGAAACCATGGGCCGGGTGGTGAACCACGCGGTGCAGATCCATGGCGGCTACGGCCTGATGAAAGAGTATGACGTGGAAAGATTTTACCGGGATCAGAAGCTGCTGGATATCGGCGAGGGGACTTCCGAAGTGCAGCGCATTGTTATTTCACGGCTGCTGCAGTAAGGCATGCTGAATCCTTATCAGGACCTGCCGGGAACTGTTTCGATTGTTGAAGTAGGCCCCCGGGACGGCTGGCAGAACGTGGCGGAATTTATTCCCACCAGGCGGAAAATTGACATGATCAATGCCTTTTCCGCCTGCGGTTTTGCCGAGATCGAAGTCACCTCCTTTGTCAGCCCGCGGGCGATTCCCCAGCTCAGGGATGCCGCCGAGGTTTTTGCTGGCATTGACCGGGTGCCGGGAGTTGTTTACTCGGCCCTGGTTCCCAATGAGCGGGGATTGAAACAGGCGCTGGCCGCCGGGGTGGACAAGCTGGTTTTTTTTATTTCGGCCAGCGAAACCCACAACCGGGAAAACCTCGGCCAGGGCATTGCCCAAACCCTGGCAGGGATTGAAAGGATGATGGCCTCGATCGGATCGGTGAAACCGGTTCGGGTAGCCGTTTCCAATGTTTTCGGCTGTCCTTTTGAAGGCAAAGTGCCGCCGGAGCGGGTGGCCGAACTGCTGGAAAAGCTTGTCGCCCTGGGCATCAGGGAAGTAACCTTGTGCGACACCCTGGGAGTGGCAACCCCGGGACAGATTTTTTCGGTACTGAGCTACCTTGACACCTGTGGTTTTGAAAGCGACTTCGGCCTGCACCTGCATGACAGCTGCGGCCGGGCGCTGGCCGGCGTGGTTGCCGGCCTGCAGGGCGGCATCACCCGTTTTGACAGTTCCCTGGGCGGCTTGGGGGGCTGTCCCTTTGCTCCGGGAGCGGCCGGGAACCTGGCCACGGAAGACCTGGTCTTCTGCCTGGAGGAAATGGGCATTAAAACCGGGGTGTCGCGGGATCTGATCCTGCAGGCGGCCGGGATGCTGGAGAAAAATGTGGATCAGCTGGCCGGTCACATGCTGTCGTTTCTGCGGGGCTGTCATAAGCCCTGAGACATTTTGTGATTATTGAACTGACCGTTGACAGCTCGTCCGGAAACGGCAGTTTCCGGATGGAAACTGGATAAAATAAAAAAAATTGAAATTGATGGAAGGGTATGGTTATGTCGGAATTGATTCTTACTGAAAATCGGGATGGTGTTTTTGTGTTGACCTTGAACCGGCCGCAAAGCATGAACTCGCTGAACCGGGCCTTGCTGGCCGAACTGGCCGAGGTGGTAAAAAATATTGCTTTTGATCCCGCGGTTCGGGTGGTGGTAATTACCGGGGCCGGGGAAAAGGCCTTTTGTTCCGGGGCTGACCTGAAGGAACGGGCGACCATGAGTCCCGTGGAGGTGAAACAGTACATCTTTACGATCAGGAACACCTTTACCATGGTTGAAAATCTGCCGAAGCCGGTTATCGCAGCCGTCAACGGTTTCGCCTTCGGGGGCGGCACGGAGCTGGCCATGGCCGCCGACATCAGGATCGCGGCCCCGAATGCGGTGATGGGGCTGACCGAAACCAGCCTGGGAATCATCCCCGGGGCCGGCGGCACCCAGAGGCTGGCCCGGCTGGTGGGCAAGGGCAAGGCCAAGGAATTGATTTTCATGGCCCAGCGTCTCAAGGCGGCGGAAGCCCTGGAAATCGGCCTGGTAAACCGGGTGGCGGCCGAAGGCAAATTGATGGAAGAAGCCATGGCCATGGCCGACCGGATCAGGGAAAATGCCCCGGTTGCCCTGGAAATGGCCAAGTACGCGATTAATTACGGCAGTGAGATCGATCTTGGTTCCGGGCTGGCGCTGGAGTCAAACTGCTACGCCGTGACCATCCCCACCAAGGACCGCGAAGAAGGCCTGCGGGCCTTTCGGGAAAAGAGAAAGCCGGTCTATACTGGAGAGTAATAGATACGAGTCAGCAGAATAAGCAAACCCAACCAGACAAAGGAGAACTATGACCATGGCAAAACATGATCTTTTCGAAATTTTTGAGAAAATGCCGAAAAAGGTGAATATCGGCGACATCACCATCCGTGACGGATTTCAGCACGAAGAGCATTTCATTCCCACGCGCGCCAAAACCTACTACCTGCATGAGCTGGCTTTTGCCGGCCTCAAGCGCATGGAGGTTACCAACCTGGGAAATCCCCGCAACATGCCCCAGTTTAATGACGCTGAAGAACTGCTGAAAAGCGTGCACAGTGACATCTTCAAGAAGCGGCTGGAGAAACGGGGCATCAACCACAGTGACATTGAATGGACCTGCATTACCATCCGCGAAAGCGCCGTTGACCGGGCCATTGAACTGAAGGAAAAAGGCTATGGGCCCGACCGGATTTTGATGATGGTGTCCACCGATGAACAGCATCACTTTGCCAATTCAGGTACGACCCTGCCACAGTACTGGAAAGAAGCGGAACGCTGCATCAAGAAATGTCATGATGCCGGTATCAAGATGTGCGGCACGGTCAGCACCATCTGGGGCAGTCCCATCTCCGGGCCGACTAAATTCGAGGATGCGGTGGAGTTTACCAAAAGGTGGCTGAGCATCGGTGCTGATGATATCGAGCATGCCGATCATGATGGTTCCGCTCCTCCGGATAAGGTATACCGCTATTTTTCCATGATTCTTGATGCTCTGCCCAATACCGATCTGCATGTCGCCCATTTCCACGTAACCAGGGGGTGGGGCAACGCCAACGTTCTGGCGGCGCTGCAGGCCGGAATAACCAATTTCGAAGCCACCCTCGGGGGCACCGGCGGCCAGCCGGCCAACTTTGTCGACGGGGTTCCGGGTCTGGGCACCGGCCAGTATTATTACAAGGATCCCAACGTGGTCGGCCTGTCGGTCTTGGAGGACATGCTGGTGATGATGGATGAAATGGGCATTGAGACCGGCATCAATATTGACCGCATCCTGGAACTGGGGGTGATGATGGAAAAAACCATTGGTCGCCGCCTGCGCTCCGAAGCTATTCTCAATGGTCGAATCCCAAAGGAAGTGCGGACAGATTTCAAGCGTCCGAAGCTGCCGATTCTGAAAGAAAAGAATGGTGAAAAACCGGGGCAGCTGATTCCTGAAGGCTGGCCGGAAAAAGCAGAGGTGCCGCCGGAAATTTCCGGTAAAAAATAGTTGATAAATCTCTTGACAACCGGCATTGTATTGTATACAGTCGCCAATTATGGATGGCAGTTGCTTCTATAATTCAAGTCGCTTTTACGATGATGAATGATATGCCTGACCGGGTATTTGTGTCAGTAAGACAAATGCCCGGTCAGGCTTTTTAGTA
>JAOZRP010000509.1 GCA_029940125.1 bacterium | reverse complement strand
AGACTCGGGGCTGCCGGGTTGAGGTAATTTATTGCCAGGTCGGACACGGTTACGGTCAGACCGCCGCTGGCAACATACAGCAGCTCGTTGTCTATTTCCTGGCCGGAAGTGGTGCTGATACTGTCGATGGTCAGACTGGTACTGGAGATCAGTACCTCTGTGCCTGTGACAGACATGCCCGCCTCGCCCAAGCCGGGGACGGCCAGGTTGAAGGCGCTGAAACCTGCCTGCCAGTTGCCGTTCTCAAGGGTGAAATCAACGTTGTCGGCGGCCAGGGTCAGGAGATCCGCTACGGTGAGCTCAAGGCTGGCCGCGGTTATCCTCAGAGAACTGGTGCTGCCGATGGTCCAGGAGCCGCTGAAGCCGCCGGAGACCGCAACCTGTACCGGGCTGTCGGCCCCCATGCCGGGCAGGATATCCATGGAGTCGCCGCTGATTGAAATGGTGCCGCCGGTAATGACAAAATCCGAGGAAAGGCCGGTAACGGAGACGGAACCGCTGTAGGTGGCGTTGAGCTCAAAAACAGCATCGGTAAGATTGGCCAGTTCACTGTCCTCCGGCCCGAGCCCAATCATGTTTTTGGAAAAAACAGCCTCAAGATGGTCATCGTAAACCAGCACCCTGTCCACGGTGGCGCTGCCCCAGTCCGCGTAGTTGCCGTTGAAGGTGATGGTGCCGTTGTGAATCTCGGCAAGGGGTTCATCCGCAGCCGGGTCGACCGCCATGACGATTTTGTCCGCGGTCAGGGTAAAAAGTTCCAGGTCAATGGAGACCTCGGTGGCCGAAAGCCTCTTTACCGTGGGGGTTGTGCTCATGGTAAAGGGGGTGGTGTCGGTCTCGACCCGCAGGCCGAAATCCAGGGCCACTTCCTCGGCAATGTCGCCCTGGGGATTGGTGCTCAGTGAGCCCTGGAGGTTAAGGACGGCGTGGTTGCCGTCGGCAAAGGTAAGCCGGCCGCTGAGGTCGGCCCGCAGGTTTTGGTACTGTTCGAGCCCCGGAGCCGTATGGGTGATTTCTACCCAGCCGCCGGCATTGGCGTCAAGATCAGGCAGGGAGGGGTTGACGAGGTTGGCGATGCCGCCGTCAGCGTCAATCCGCCCCAGGAAAATCTCGCCTTGCAGGGTAAACTGATCGGCAAAAGGCGTGGCTTCACTTTCCATCTCGGCAAACCTGAGCCTGATGGGATCGATGTTGACGGGACGGATCAGTCCCTGGCGCAACTGGGCGAGGTTCAATTTGAAACTGAACAAGTCGCTCTCGCTGGTATAATGATCGCCGGAATCGGGGTCATCGCTGCTGCCGCCGATAATGATTTCCGGCAGGTTGACGCCGGGCAGGCCGAACCCGGCTGCCGCCAGCTGCTCAAAATCAAAATGGGCCTCTACCTCAAGATCAAAGAGGCCGGGATGAATGAAGGTCGGCAGGGAAGTCCCGCTGTGGTCGGGGTCTGCCACCGAACCGTCCGCCTCGGGGAAGAGAACCCTGATGCCCTCTACCCGCACCGGCAGCAGGCCGCCGAGGTTGAAGCTGTTTTGATAGCCGTGCAGGTCAA
>JAOZRP010000508.1 GCA_029940125.1 bacterium | reverse complement strand
CGGCGCAGGTTGTCCAGCTGCCGGCGCTGCTGCAGCAGGCCGGACAGCCTGGCATTCAACGCCTGGTTTTCCCGTTTCAGGCCTTTTTCGGCGCTGTAGGGGATGAAAAAGGCCAGTCCCAGGTAAAGGCAGAAAATGAAAATCGCCGCCGCCGTGCAGCGGTAGAATGGTTTTTTGACCCTTGTGGCGGTCGCCCAGCCGCGGTTGACAAACGGGAGCAGCTGCGGCAGGCGGCAGCCTGCCAGGGCAGAGTGTAGAAAACCGAGATAATCGGAAAGGGCCGTGAACGTTTTTACCTCTGCATCCGGACGGGTGCCGAGGCTGCGGCTGAAATTGTCGCCGTCGGCCACGGCGGCCGGCAGCAGCAGGCTGCGGCTTTCTCCCCTGCCGTTGACCCGGAGCAGCAGCAGGCCGTCTTCCCCGGCCCGGGGAAAACGGTAGAGGGTTTCGGCGGCGGCAGGCCGGCAGGCCGGCAGCGCCGTTTCGGGAATCATGATCCATGGTGAAAGGTCTTCTATCCGTTCCATTACCTGCGGCTTCAAAAACCAGAGGTTGAACGTGCCGGTTCCCTCCCGGGAGGCAATCTTTTTTACCAGGACCGTGCCGGCGGCAAACGGGCAGTGGGCGGCAATGTCCATCATGACTGCCGCCCTGACTTCCCCGGCGCTGCTCATCGGAAAGTCTTTCACCGTTTCGAAGTAATATTCCCTGCCGATGATCATGATCGGTGCCCAGCCGGTTTTTCCGGCTTCCACCTCCCGGACCCCCGAAGAGGTCAAGAGGAAATCCCGGGAACCAGCATAGAGGCAGCGGCGGCCCATCAGGCTGCCGGCGGCAATGTTTTTTTGTTTTACTTTTTCCATGAGGCAATCATAAATGGCTTGTTCCGCAGCTGTTTTTTGAAAATGACCGCGGTAATGGAATCCCTGGCCTTGCCGACCTCGGCCCTGATCGATACCTGGATCCAGCCGCTGGGAGCCAAAAGCTGGTATTCCGTCTTCTTGATGCCGGTCAGCTCCTGGAAGCTGCGGGCGGTCAGTTCCCCCCGCTCCCGCATGGCGACCAGTCTCTCCACCAGGTTGTCATCGCGGAGCAGGGCCCGCCAGGCTTTTTCATCCATGGTGAGGTAGTTGCTGGTTGGACTGCCCCAGTAGACCAGTTCATCTTTCAGCTTCCGGTAGATGTCCGGGGTATAGCCCTTGACCAGCATCAGCTCTTCCGGCAGCTGGAGAAAGAAATTGCGCGGTACATAAGGCGCCCCTGACGACCGGTATTCAAAGTCCTCGGCGCCGTTCAGCCGCTTGAAAACGTCGGTGTCCTGCCAGTCAGACAGGGTGTCGATCAACTGGTCGGTGATGTTGTCCTGCCCGGAAACATAGGCGGCCAGCCGGGCCAGCTGCCGGGGATTGCTCAGGGGCGAAAACATGCCGCCCGTATCGCGAAGGCACACGGTCACCCCCGCCGCCAAGGTGAACGGCTTCCCATACAGGGTCCAGTCCTGGGTCGTGCCGTCGGCGGTGGCCAAGTAGGTGAGGATCAGGCTCTGGGTGAAGG
>JAOZRP010000175.1 GCA_029940125.1 bacterium | reverse complement strand
TGAAGCGGAAACGGAGCTTTTTCCAGAAAAGGGACATGGTGGTTGATCGCGACATATTTTTAGTTAACTTGCTCCTGTTTTCTGTAGCCTCAGCAGTCTTTGCGATAAAAGATATTGTGTTCCGGGCCGCGGGCCTTGGCTGGCCTTAAAGTCTAATGGAAGAGCTGAAAGTTTATTTGACGCTTTCCCGGCCGGCGTGTTCCTGCTGTTCGGCAACCAGGCGGTAGGCAATATAGTATTTATAAATGTTGCTGACGTATTGCACCGTTTCCCGGCCGATATATTTAGCGGCGGCCATTTCAACGTTGTTGAACCAGACATTCTGGTCGAGCCCCATTTTGGCAGCCTCCCTGCGCATCCGGCGGATCTTCCGCGGCCCGGCGTTGTAGGAGGCAAAGGTGAACAGCATCTTGTTGAGGTCGTCCATATTCTGCTTGTCGGCAAAATAGTTGTCATAAATGAAACGCAGATACTTGCTGCCGGCCTTGATGTTGTTGTCAATTTTTTCAATGTTGCTGATGTTGATCTTGGGATCGGCGGCGGTGCTTTTTAGAACCTGCATGATGCCGATGGCCCCGGCTTGGCTGCGCTTGCTCTGATCCAGCTGCGACTCCTGGAAAGCCAGGGCCATCAGCATCAGGTAGTCAAATTTAAAATGTTTGGCGTTCTTCTGGAAAAGCTTGACCGTTTCAAGGAAGCGGCGGTGTTCTTCCTTGCGGTTGGGATTCTTCACCCAGCGGTTGTGCTTCAGGTAGCGCTTGAGGATAATGTTGCCCATCAGGGTTCCCCGGCGGTGTTTTTTGACAAACTGGTTGACCACTTCCTTCAGTTTGGGACTGTGCTTGCGGAAAGCCCAGCCAATGCTGCCGCCGTGGTTGATGACCAGGTCATTCCTGACCGTCAGGTTTTCAAAGACCCCGGCCCAGAAGGTGGCTTTATGGTTGTCGACGACCGCCCAGGGAAGAATGCCGGAGTTGACCATTTCCAGGAGATCGGCATCCTCCAGGTATCTGGCCGCCGGTTTGAGTTTAATCGGCGGCAGCTTTTTTCCCTTGAAAGCCCGGTTCAATTTTTTCAGATGTTCATAATAGCTGCTCGATGTCCTGATCATTATTTCACGGCCGGACAGGTCGTCAAGGCTTTTCAACTCTGCCGCTTTCGGCCCGGTGACGATGACTTCATTGACTCCCTTGATGAGCGGGATGGAAAAATCAACGATTTTCCGCCGTTGTGGGGTAATGGTCAGGTTAGCAGCGGCCAGGTCCCCCCGTCCTTCAACCAAATCGCTCAACAGGCGGTCCCGAGTGGTTGGGATGAAAAGCAGCTTGATTTTAACGGTCTTTTTGCCCTCTTTCTGGTTGATGAATTTTTCAAATAGTTTCAGCCCCTCGTAGGCAGCGCCGTGGGCCTGCCCACGGTCAAGGAAGTAAAGCAGATCGTTGTACACCACCAGGGCGCGAATCAGGTGCCGTTGCTCCATTTCGTCGAAATCACCGGTGAACTTTTTTGTCTGCAGCAGTTCTTCGTGTTTGAGTGCGGCAGATCCTGCCGTTGCCGGAAAAAGACAGTTGATAGGCAGCAGAAAAATAATGGCAAGAGTGAAATGTCTGAAGGTTCCTTTTACGGGCACGGATGGATCTCCTTCATTCAGGTGAAAATTTTATCGGTGGCTTGGCAGTAAAGAACATGTTTGTTGCTCAACAAGGATGCTCAATCTGTTGTCAGAATACTGATTTCCCTGGATCTCTCTGGAAAAATCGAGGGTTTTGGGCAACCTCTGTGGTAAACCGATTTACAAACTACCTTGTTTTTGCTAGGTCTTCAAGTATATTTTCAGCCCGGAAACGAATCAGAAAATTTTTTTGACCTCTGGTCGTTATGAAGCAAATTTTTCCACTATCTGCATGAAATGAAAAAAATCCTGAAAATTTTCCTGCTCACCGTGGGCGGCCTGCTGCTTTTACTGGTTGTGGCTGCCGGCTTCCTGCTGGCAACCTGCGACAATGATGATTACGGCCGCGGCCTTGTCTTCCTGGTTGACCAGCTGACGGACTACCGCCTTGAACTGGGTGATTCCTGTAGCGTGAACCTGTCCGCAGCTCCCGCCTTTTCAACCGCCACCCTGAAAATCTTTCGTCCAGGCCACTCCGAAAGCCTTTCTTTTCGCAACGTTGAGATTACCTTGTTTCCGGCCGCACTCCTGCATGGTCATGTGAAGGTAAAAGTTGCCGGTCTTGTCAATGAAAAGAAGACGCTGTCCTGGCTTTTGCCCCGTGAACTGTATGCCTTGAACTCGGTTGAATTTTCCGGCCTGGTTGCTATTGGCCCGTCGATGCTGAAACTGCAAAAGATCAAGGCGCGAGGCCGCACTTCGCGCGGAGCGGTGCTTGAACTAAGCGGAAGAGGAAAGATCAATGATTTTTCCGCTGCCCAGCCTTTTTCCTCGCTTGACTTTCTTGTCAAAGTGGCATCGCCGGTGAGCACCGACTTTGCCGGCTACCTGCCGGACGGCCTGCCCGAGCTGGGGCCGGTTCACGGTACTTTGCGCCTGGCTGCCCGTTCTCCCCGGGATTTGGCGGTAAAAGACCTTCAGCTTGATTTTGCTGCTGGTGGTGCCATGCACTTGCGAGTTGAAGGCAAGATTGCCAAAATTCCGGTTGACCCCCGGGTGGTGAACAGCGGCATTGATCTCGACATCACCCTGAAGGCACCGCAAACCGCGTCCATTGCCACCCTTGTGGGCCTGCCCTTGCCAGAGTTGGGTCCCGTACAGATTTCCGCTTCCCTCCGGGGTTCAAAAAAAGCATCACAAGTGAGAAATTTCAATATGTCAGCCGGGATTGACGATAATTTGCGATTGAAAGCTGCGGGAGAGTTTGAATTTGGAGATTTCACCGTCGGCGGACCTGTTCCCCTGCGAAAAATCAATCTTGAAGGCGTCTTCAATGCCCCGGCCGGCAGCGAACTGTTGTCTGCCAGTGCCGAAAAAGGCTGGAAGGTGCCGTCATCGGGACCGCTGGCTGCGACCTTTCAGCTTCATGGCGATGGAAAAGTGATCAGGCTGACGGAGTTTTCCGGCCGCATCGGGCAAAGCAACCTGTCTGCCGCCCTTGAGCTTTTGCTTGCCGGCAAACGACCGCGGCTGAGCGGCCTGGTTACCGTTCAAACCGTGTACCTGGATGATATTTTTCCACGTCTTGCCATTCCGCTGCCTGAGGAATCGGAGGAACGGAACGGCGACCCCTTGCCCGTTGAGGGAAAAACAGACAAAAAATCTTCTTCCCGGTCCACGGTTTTTTTTGATCAAAAGCCCCTGCCATTGTTGTGGCTGCTGCGCTGCGGTTGCGACGTGGATGTTGATCTCAGCGTGGCCAGGCTGCTTGATGCCGGGCAGACCGAAATCCTTCACAACCTGGATGTGGCGGTAAAGCTTGAAAATAATGTTTTTTCCCTTGATCCGGTTTCTTTTGGCTATGAGGGGGGGTATGTCAAAGCCAGGCTGCTGATTGATGATGATGAAGTTCCCAGCTTGAGTTTTGCCGCCGACGCCGACGATCTTGACCTGGTTCAGGCGCTGCGCTGTGTTGGGCTCAGTTCGCCGTTAACCGGAAAAGTTACCCTGGACGCCGATTTGCACAGCCGCGGCAAGACGGTGCATGAACTGGCGGCCAATCTCGGGGGGCGTTTTGAGGCCGCCCTGGAAGAGGGACGGATCCCGACGCACACCCTGGCCCTGGTTGCCGTTGATCTGCTGGGCTGGAGTTTCAACCGAACGGTAATGAAACGGCGATATGTTGACATTAGCTGCGGGGTTATTGGCATCCAGGCTGATCAGGGGGTGCTGACCTGCAAGGCTCTGCTGGATACTCCCAATGTACTGGTAACCGGAGCCGGCAGCATCGACCTTGGCAGCGAAACCTGCGATCTGGTTCTCAACCCGAAGAAAAAGAGAAAATTCTGGGCGGTAGTAACGCCGGTAACCATGAAAGGGCCGTTGAGAGATCCGGATGTTCGGGCAATTCCGGTGGCAAGTGCGGCCATCTTGTCCGGCGGGGTTCTGCTGGCCCCGCAGTTTTTTCTCCCGGCCATTGGCTTGAATTATCTCTGGGAGATGCTGTCCAAGGATAAAAGCGGGGTGAAAAGTCCCTGCTTTGAGCGTTTGCGGCGGCAATAGATGATGTTTAACGAAAGATAAAGAGGGGGAGGAGCTGTGTGCTGCTATGGCTAAAATAAAAAAACCGCGTTCAGCGCCGGAAATCATCAAGTTCTTCAGTTACGGAATCTTTACCGTGTTTCTGGGATTTGCCATCACCTACCAGTTTGTGCAGCCGGCTCCGCCGACCAGACTGGTGCTGGCTGCGGGTTCCCGTGGCGGGGCGTATCTTGCCTTTGCCAAGGAGTATCAGCAGCTGCTGGCCAAAGACGGCATCCGGCTTGACATTCTCGAAACCTCCGGTTCTCTGGAAAATCTCTCCCTGCTGGCAGCAGGAAAGGCTGATGCCGCCATTATGCAGAACGGCATTGCCCGGGCGGAGCAGTATCCTGAGCTGCTTGGCCTGGGAAGCCTCTACTTTGAGCCCCTCTGGTTTTTTATCCGCAAGGATGTTTCCCTTTCCCGGCTGGAGCAGCTGAAAGGGAAAAGGGTGGTGGTTGGCGCCCGGGGCAGCGGCACCCGCAAGGTTGTCCTGCAGCTCTTGGGCGATAACGACATAGGTCCCGAGAGTTTTGTTGACGTGGACCTTTCAGGCCTGGACGCGGTAGAGGCCCTGAAGCGGGGAGACGTGGACGCTCTTTTTATGATTTCAGCCGTTTCTTCGCCGGTTGTCGATACCATGCTGCACAGTGACAATCTTTTGCTGGTCAATTTCTCCCGGGCCGAAGCCTATGCCCGGCGCTACCGTTTCCTTTCCCACCTGCTGCTGCCGCAGGGGGTGGTGGACCTGGCTGAAAATATTCCCGCCCATGACGTCAACCTGGTGGCCCCGGCAGCGACTATGGTGGTAAACCGCAGCCTGCATCCGGCCCTGGCCGGCCTGCTGACGGAAATCATTGACCGGGTGCATGGCCGGGGCTCCCTGCTCAACACGTCCCGCCACCAGTTTCCGAGTCCGGAGTACCTTGATTTTCCCCTGAGTGACGACGCCGCCCGCTTCTACCGCCGGGGGATTCCCTTTCTCCAGCGCTACCTGCCTTTCTGGATGGCGATTCAGCTTGACCGGTTGAAATTAATGCTGCTTCCCATGCTGGCCATGCTCATTCCCCTGATCAAGATTTTGCCGCTGACCTACCGCTGGCGGATGCGCTCCCGGATTTACCGCTGGTATGATACCCTGCAGGTGCTTGACTATGAAGTCCGGCAGAAACACAGCCGGCAAGCGGTGGCACAATTTATTGCCCGCCTGAATGAGATTGAAAACGAGGTAAGGCAGATATCGGTGCCGCTTCCCTATGCCTCCGAGCTTTATCTCTTGCGGCAGCATATTGACCTTTTGCGGCGTCAGGTGAAAGAGATTGATGTAGATGAAGGGGAAGATGGTTCCCAGACGGTCTGATAAAAGATGGAGGTTCATTGCTGTCCGGTTAGGTTCTTGCGTGCTGTCAACCGGTGCTGTTTTCAGCGCTTTT
>JAOZRP010000507.1 GCA_029940125.1 bacterium | reverse complement strand
GTATTCCCGACAATTTCTTGTTTTTTTTGACAGCCTTTCAGGGATAAGGCACTAAGACTGACTGGTCAACAGCCACGCCCCAAACCATCTTTTCGGCTGCATGCTTTTTTCTTACGGAACCAATACTTTCTGGGCCGGCGAAAGCTGGCTCTCGTTATGCCTGGCCGAAGTATCAACCGCGGATATGCGATAGACGTAATGTCGTCCCGGCATTACCTGTACATCCAGGTAGTCGGTGGTTGCCGGCGGCAGCTCAAGAATGTAAGAGCGCCCGCTTTCAACTTCATATTTATGGATCTTGTAGACCTGCAGATCCGGCTCCTGGTTTGCCTGCCAGGACAACTGCACGCCGCCCTGATAAGGAAAAGCGGTAAAATCGGCCACGGGGGCGGGAGGAGTATAATCACCCGGCACCACGGTCACCGGTGCCGACCGCCGGCTTTCCCACGGAGTTCCCTTGAAAACGGAAATTACGGTTACCGCATAGCGGTAGGAATGCCAATCCTTCAGCCCCACATCCACATAAGAAAGATCTTTTATAATATCGGGGATTTTGAGCTGCCATTCCTGCTTGGCATCCTGCCGATAGACCCGGTAGCCGAAAATCTTCGGCCGGTTGGATTCCTGTTTGTCCGGGAGAGGTTTCTTCCAGCTCAAAGTTACAGAAGCCGCGCCGGGTTCGAAAGTCAACGGTCCGGGAGGCTCGAGGGGCTCGAAGCCATAAACCTTAAGCTTATTGGACGGCTTGCTCGGCCACCCATGGTTGTTAAACGATACTACTTTGATCGCCTGCAGAACATCCCGTGGTATAAGCGGCAGGGGATAATAGACCACTCCACCACGAATAAATCCCTGCTTTGGTCGAGGCAGATTCACCTCGGCAAATATTTCAAACCCTTCATCGCAAAACACGCAGCTCTCATCACCCTGCTTCAGGGTTTTAGAGAAGATAACAAACTTTTTAATTTGAGCCGGATGGCTGCCGTCCTCATTCTCATCAGGAATGCTCCAGACCAGGTAGCGGGCCCCGGGCCGAACATCAATTTTAAGGTCAGTGACCGCCTTGGGGACCACCAGACGGGGCGGCACCGGATCGGCTTTTTTGCCGCAGGCACACAATCCAACCACAACCGCCAACAGCAAAAGCACTAACCTATTGATTTTATTATTAGTTTTCACTTTTTACCCGCCCTCCCAAAACGTCTTCAATCGCTTTATCTGCCGTTCCACCTGTCCCGGAGCCGTCCCCCCATAGACATCCTTGCTGCGCACCGAATCGTCAGCGGACAGCAAAGAAAGCACCTGTTCGTCAAAGCAGCCGGAAAAGCCCTGCCAGTCCGCCAGCGTCAGGTCCCTGAACTCCAGCTCATTCTCCAGGCAGTAAGCGACAATATTTCCCACTATTTCATGGGCCTGCCGAAACGGCAGCCCTCGACGCACCAGGTAGTCGGCAATCTCCGTGGCCGTTGAAAAGCCATATTCCGCCTGAGCCGCCATCTGCTGGCGATTCACGGTCATGGACTCCACCAGCGGCGCCATGATGGCCAGGGAACCTTTCA
>JAOZRP010000506.1 GCA_029940125.1 bacterium | reverse complement strand
AGGACGTTAAAAGCCGGATATTCCTTGGGCATGTTTAACTCTTATTATTACTCGACAAGAACCGACCGCCGGCAAAACGGTATTAAAACATTGGAAAGCAAAATTGGTCCCAAATTATAAAAACCGGGCGGTCAGTTTCACTATAGGAGGAAGCAAAATGAATGGCAGAAAAACCCGGAAGTTGCTTTTTACCGCCATACTGTTTTTTTTAGTTCTCTTTGCTTGTTTTATTAACAGTTATGCTGATGATACGGAAATCTACCAGACCAACCTGCGTCCGAATGTGGCTATTATGTTCGATTCCTCAGGCAGCATGGATTTTGGGATTTATGACTCTTCGGTAGATTACGGCTACTGCTACAATTACGCCTCCGAACAAGGTGATTATGATATGATTGCCGGTGGAGGTGGTGGTACAGACAATTATTTTTATGCTGATGGCGGACCGGGAACTTCCCCTCAGTTTCCCCGCACGGAAATCCTGCTGGTAAAAGGCAACATCGGGGTTACCATTAACGAGAACGACGGCCGTTCCTATACCGGCGACCCGGGAGATCCGGATTATGTCTGGTATACCAGCAATGTTATTCACACATACACATTCATTGACTCAGACGGCAACCTGTCGGGAGACGGAATTCATTCCCAGCGAGTAACGGTAAATAGTGAGGGCATCATTCTCCTTGACGGGGTCCCCCTGCCCCTTGACCGCAGCATCAAACTGCACGACTGGCAACCCAACCCAGACGGCAGTCTCATTGACAGGGGATTCGGCGGCCAGATCAACGCCCCCGGCTGGTATTTCAGCGGCCTGGAAGGCGTTGGCAGCAATGCTTCAGACCATAATACCGCTGAAAATGGGGATACCAATGTTTACTTTTTTATTCCCGGCAACTGGATCAACATGCAGATGATGTATAATCTTTACACCCAAAACACCACTGATGAAGATTATCGGACCTGGAAAGTGCGAACTTTTCCTAAAGAGGACGAAAGTGACTGGCATACCGTTTTTACGGATATTCATAGTCAAAACTACCCAAACAACTATCCAAACAACAATGATCAAACCTGGGAAATAACCCAACCGGATGCGGTGAAAATCAAAATTCATTTCGCCGATTTCAACACGGAAAACGGCTATGATTTTGTCAATGTGTACAAAAAAAATACCCACCAGAACAATCGCGTTTATCATTTAAGCGGCAACCTCGGCACTGATTTTTGGGAAGGACCTTTTGACCTTGCCAATAACGATCATACTTTTTACATCACTTTTAGCTCAGACGGCGGCGTGACAAAGCGTGGGTTCGCCATCGATAAATACCAATATATTACTGAAAATGAAAACATAGCCGGCTACAAAATGCAGCGGCGCATCGATGCCGTGCGGGAAGCCATTCTCTATGTTATCGAAGCCACCAGAGGTAAAATCAACTGGGCCCTGGCCAGTTTCGAAACCAGCCCCCATACCGGCGACGGGGCACATATCTGGCAGCCCTTCAATCCTACCCTGGACGATGACGCGGTACGACAAAACATCATCACCCATATCAACGC
>JAOZRP010000505.1 GCA_029940125.1 bacterium | reverse complement strand
CCATTGAGGGGCTGCAGGTGGCTGACCAGATCGTCCACGGCCCGTCCCCAGGCACTGCCCCAGACAATAAGAATCAAGACACTGACCAACAATGCTCCCACATGCTTCTTCATTATACTTCTCCCAGGTCACAAACGGCAACAGTCACCAAAAAAAACTGTTCTTCCCTCTAGCAGAAAAGCAAAAAAAAGGGAAGCGCAAATGCGCTTCCCTTTTTTCATCTTCAAACCACAAGGTTAGAATTTGTAACGTACCCGGGCCGAGGAGATAAAGATATCTTCATCGGCATTGCCGTCACAATCTTCTTCAAAATAATCCATCGCGTCGTCAACAAAGAGGTAGCCGACACTGGCCGCAAACTCAAGGTTGCTATAGATCTTATACTTCAGATAGGCGTCGACTTCGAAGCCGATTTTATCGTCGTCACAGCTGTGACCATCGTCGTCAACATATTCGATATCTTCAGCCGTCATCATGTACATAACCGCGCCGCCCAAAGTCAATTTCTTGCTGGCCTTGTAATCAGCCGCCAGCTTGTTCATGATGAAACCTTTATCGAGCAGGTACGGCCTTTCCGTAAAGTAGTTGTCGTCAACAATGCCTTCAAAAATGACATTATTATCGAAACGGTCCACATCCACGGAAATAAATCCATCCAGATCATCATCATCTTCATCATCGTCACCGGAAGCATACCAGAAGGTATAGGTGAACTTCCAGGCATCCATCTTGAAGCCCAGATCCACATGGGCAAACCAGGCCTGCAGGTCGTAGTCATCACCGGCAAAAGACACATCGTCGAAACTACCGTCCTGATACATAATGTCCCAACTGCCGAAGAAATTATCAACGGCAAAAGTGCCATCCGTACCGATGGTCAAGAGGTCCATATCACACGCATCACCCCAAAATTTAAGTTCATACTTGTAAGGGTTGGTCATATCAGGATCTACCACCCCCGGGCTATCATCATCACCCTGCATGTAAAGGGCGAAGAATCCCGCCTTGATTCCATCGGTGGGTTTGAAATTGACCCGGGCAACAAAGGCATCAAGGTCTTCCGCATCATCATCCTCATCTACTACCGGATCATTCCAGGGACGAAGCCAGGCCAGCTGATAGTCAACGCCGTTGGCACTGCCGTTGAACACTATCCCCATCACCGTTTCCTGCCACAGGTAGGAGTTCACGGTAAAAGGCTGCAGCCCCATGGTCACCTGAGCCTTGTTCTGGCAGGCCGGTAGCTGAAACTGCGTGTAGAGCCAGCGGGTTTCCATGTTCACCCCGTCACCGGAATATGATCCTCCAGCAGCCTTCCCTGAACCATGAGAACCATACTTCAAGGCTCCGACTTCCATGGCCCAGACGCCCTTCACCTTGCCGTCATTGGTGGAAGCGTCGAACCACATGCGGTACTTGGCCTCACCAAAGGTTTCATCAACGTTCCCATCATGCAATAATGATGTACCGTCTGAAGCTCTGTACTCCCCCGAGCCGCTAACCCAGTCATAATGATTGGTGTAGACCATGAAGCGGTTGTTAAAATCACCCTTGATTTTAACGTCG
>JAOZRP010000504.1 GCA_029940125.1 bacterium | reverse complement strand
TGGGGATAGGTTTTCCCGGCTGCGGCACCGCAGGCAAAACGTTTGCCTTGACCACTTTTTTATGGTAGACGATGGAACTTCTACAACGCGGGAAGACACCAGAGCTGTTGACCACCTGGAAAACATCGCTTTTCCGGCATATATTTTCGCAGTCCGTATCCAGTGGAACATTAAAAAAAACAATCTGTTAAACTAAGAGCTGACAGCTCATCCGGAAACCACAGTTTCCAGATGGAAAAAGGAGCAGGGGAAAAACCGTGCCGATCATTCAACCTTTCAATGGAGTTTTTTATCATCCCGATCAACGAAAAAACCTCGCCCGGCTGGTGGCGCCGCCCTATGACGTCATCACAGCCGACTACAAGCAGGAGCTGCTGGCCCGGGATCCCTACAATATTGTTCGCCTCATTTTAGGCAAAAGCGCCCAGGAAAAGGGGAAACCCCGTTCCGAGGAGGAATACCGGCAGGCGGCAGAAACCCTGAAAACATGGCGCCGGGAAAACATCCTGGTCCATGACCGGAAACCGGCTTTCTATTACCTGGAAGAAGAATTTACCGCCCTGGGGAAAAAGTACTGCCGCAAGGGATTCATCGGTCTGCTGGAGCTGGGCGGCCTGGACAGCAAAGCGGTGCTGCCCCATGAAAAAACCATGAGCGGCCCCAAGGAAGACCGGCTGAAACTGATGAATGCCTGCCGGGCCGGCTTCAGCCAGATTTTCACCCTTTATGACGATCCGGACCTGGTCATCGAACGGGAACTGCAGCAGCACCGGGAAACCCCTGAGCCGCTCATTTCCCTGAAAAGCCTGGTAGGCATTGAACGACGCATCTGGCCGGTTACCAATCCGACCGCTATCGACCGCATCAGGAAAATTCTGGCCCCCCAGTCGCTCTTTATTGCCGACGGCCACCATCGCTTTGAAACCGCCCTCAACTACCAACAACTGCGGCGGCGGCAGGAAGGAAACCCTGAAGGACTCCAGCCCTATGACTATGTCATGGTTTACTGCTCCAACACCTCCAGCAAAGATCTGGCCATCCTGCCCACCCACCGCCTGGTATCGGGTTATCCCGGATTGAACAAGGAAATGTTCGTTGAAAAAGTTGGGGGAACTTTTCAGCTGACCCCCCTCGAAACAAACAGCCGGGATCCCCGAAACATTGCCGATTATCTCATCCAGACACTGGATCGGCACGCAAACGGCAACCATTTCATCGCCGTCATCGGCAGCAAGCCCGACTGCTTCCTGGTTTCGCTTGAATCCCGCCAGGGACAGAAACTGATGCAGGACGTGCCCGTTCCCCTGAGGTCTCTGGACGTCTCCATTCTCGATCACCTGCTGTTTAAGCAAACCCTCGGCATCAGCGCCGCCGACATGGAAACCCAGCGCTACATCAGCTTCAGCCAGGACGCGGCCTCGGCAGCCGCATCGGTCATGGAAGGTGAAAACCAACTGGCCGTTCTTTTGCGACCTACGGACATCAACCAGGTAAAGCAGGTTGCCGCCGCCGGTGAAAAGATGCCGCAGAAATCAACCTTTTTCTACCCGAAGCTTTTAACCGGGCTT
>JAOZRP010000503.1 GCA_029940125.1 bacterium | reverse complement strand
TTCGCGGCAGCAACCGCGACATTACCGAGCGCAAATTTGCCGAGGAAATCCTGGCAGCCGAACGGGAGCGGCTGGCGGTGACCCTGCGCAGTATTGGCGACGGGGTGATTACCGTTGATACCCGGGGACGGGTGGTGATGCTGAACCGGGAAGCGGAAAGAATGACCGGCTGGACCCACGATCAGGCGGTCGGCCGGCCGCTTGCCGAAATTTTTACCATTATTGATGAAAATTCCCGGGAAGCAAGGGAAGATCCGGTGGCCCGGGTGCTGGCCTCTGGTCAGGCGGTGGAACTGGCAAACAGTACGGTTCTGGTAGCCAGGGACGGGTCGGAACGGGTGATTGGTGACAGTGCCGCCCCCATTGTTGACCAGCAGAGCGAGATTATTGGCGTTGTCCTGGTTTTCCGGGATCTGACTGAAAAGAAACGGTTGCAGGAGCAGGTGCTAAAAGCGGAAAAAATCAAGTCAATCGGTCTTTTGGCCGGGGGGATCGCCCATGATTTCAACAACCTGCTCCAGGGAATCGGTGGCAACCTGGCATTGGCACGGATTGGTGGAAAATTGCCAGACGAAGTGGAACAAAAGCTTGAACAGGCGGAACAGGCGGTCCAGCGGGCTGCCGGCCTGACCCAGCAGTTGTTGACCTTTTCCCGGGGTGGAGCACCGGTAACCCGGGAAGAATCTCTGTCTGAACTGGTCAGGGAATCAGCGGACTTTGCTTTGCATGGTTCTTCCGTTAAGCCCAGCTACTTTTTTGCTGAAGATTTGTATATGGCCGTTGTTGACGCCGGGCAGATCAGCCAGGTTGTCCACAACCTGGTGCTTAATGCCAGGCAGGCAATGGACGACACCGGGGAAATTGAAGTTTCAGCCGAAAATGTTACCGTTCGGAAAGGTGATCATGGCAACAATCTGGAACCGGGAACGTACGTAAAAGTTTCAATTCGCGACCATGGTCCCGGGATTTCCCCGGCGATTATTTCCCAGATTTTTGATCCCTATTTCAGTACCAAACATGAAGGTCGGGGGTTGGGACTGGCTTCCTGCTATTCGATTATTCAAAATCATCATGGTCTGATTACCGTTGATTCCCGGCCTGGAGAAGGTGCCACCTTTACCTTTTATCTGCCTTCGGTTTCTAAACGCTTGACTGTGGACAGTGTTTTCCAGGCTGATTTGCAGCCAGGGTCGGCCAGGGTGCTGGTCATGGATGATGATGAAGTCATCCAGGAAATCATCAGTGAAATGTTGCAGGTTTCCGGTTATACGGTAACGGTTGCTGATGACGGTCGTCAGGCGATTGCCCTGTACCGGCAGGCCATGGAGAAGGGTGAGCCATTTTCAGTGGTTATTGCCGACCTGACTATTCCCGGGGGCATGGGTGGAAAAGAAATGGCGGTTGATTTGCTGGCCCTTGATCCTGATGCCCGTCTCATTGTTTCCAGCGGCTATTCCAGTGACCCGGTGATGGCTAATTACGCTGAATACGGTTTTAAAGCGGTGATCGTCAAGCCGTATAAAATGGAGGAGCTGGTTGCCACCCTGCAGCAGGTGTTGCGTGCGTAAG
>JAOZRP010000502.1 GCA_029940125.1 bacterium | reverse complement strand
AGGTCAACTTGAGACTGATAAAGGTTCTAAAACTGTGGGTACGTTGTAATGTATTCAGGGGAAGAAATGGCTCATTTAATACTCGAAAAAAAATTTTATTGACATGGAAAAAAAGAAGAAAATATCGGCAAGGTATGGACGTATTTTTATATAGTGAATGGTTTGATTTTTTTAGTCAAACAAACATAGCGTTGCATTGGGTGTTGGATTTTAGTCGGGCAGATGTTGCAGCTGCACGGCTGCACAACGCCGCCTCTTTTGATTTGGAATCCCTGTCAAATCGTCATTGACATGGGAAGTGATATAATATATTAGATAACCATAAAAATAGTGGAAGATATATGCGAACCGGGATTTTCCCGATGTTAAAAAATGCCAGCTTGTAATATTAACTGCCATAATTTATTGTCATGCTTAAAGAGCAGTCGGTTATTATCAGAAGACTCGTAGTTTTTTCCGATGCCCTTCTGTTGTTGTCCGCTTTTTTTCTCGCTTTTTTCCTCCGTTTTCGTCATTTTCCCTCAGTACATGATTTAAAAATTTACGGCTGGGCAATTATTGCTTTTATTTTCATATTTTTATACAGCCTTTACAAATTGAAAATTTATCATCAACTTAGATATATTTCCCAAGTTGATATTGCTAAAAAAGTTGCCAGTGCTTTCTTCTTTGCCTTCATACTGTCATCCGCTCTTATTTTCCAGGTTCACGCCCTTTATTACAGCCGACTGCTGTTCTTGTATTTTTCTTTTGCTTCTTTCCTCCTGGTGTTGTTGGCCAAGCTGGCCTTGAAATTTTTTCTTAATCAACTGCGAAGCCGGGGATATAATTTCCGTCAAATTCTGGTTATTGGCAGCGGCGAGAAGTTGAAACAAATAACAACTTTTTTTCAGCGCCATAAAAATTATGGCATCAAGATTTTTGCTGCTTACAATCATGATGAAATAACTCCGGCGCGGCTGGCCGAAATCTTGACTGAGAACGTAATTGATGAAATTTATTTTGCTTTTTCCCGCAGTGCTGGCGTTCATCCGGCAGTTATTGACGCCTACCTGGAAATTGTCGAAAAGGCCGGCAAAACCAGCCGCATCTTATTGAATATTAATGAAAATCACTATAGCCATTTTGACTTCGCCCGCCTGGACGGCCTGCCGCTGGTGGTTTTGCATCCGGTCAACCTTGACCCCGACCAGCTGCTGCTGAAGCGTTTGGTTGATATTCTTGGAGCCGTTGTTGGACTTGCTTTGAATGTAATGGCTTTTCCTGTTTTGGCCATTGCTATCAAAATGGATTCACCCGGCCCCATTTTTTTTAAGCAGCAGCGGGTGGGGCAGAACGGCCGGCTGTTTAACCTCTACAAATATCGTTCCATGGTTCAGAACGCAGAGGAGCGGTTGCGTGAACTCAGCGGCCAGAATGAAATGACGGGCGCCGTTTTCAAAATGACCAATGATCCCCGTGTTACCCGGGTTGGCAGGATCCTTCGTGCCTTGAGCCTGGATGAGCTGCCGCAGTTCTGGAATGTGTTGAAAGGTGAAATGAGTCTGGTAGGCACCCGGCCGCCGCTGCCGCATGA
>JAOZRP010000501.1 GCA_029940125.1 bacterium | reverse complement strand
GGTGGTGTTCTGTACGGAAATGCCGGGGAAAAGCCGCATATTCTCAAAGGGGATCGTCCGGGCAACAGCTTTGAAATATTTGTTGAGAAGGTGCTGCGTGGTGCCGGTGCGGCGGCAGGCATGCCCTATGAGCTGATCGCCAAGGATTTCAGTAAAACCAATTATTCCTCAGCCCGTGCTGCGCTGCAGGAAGCTTGGCGGGTGTTTGAGCTGTACCAGGATTGGTTGATTACCCATTTTTGCCAGGTGATCTGGTCGATGTTTTTTGAAGAGGCGGTCTTGACTGGGCGCATTAAGCTACCCGCCGGAGCGCCAAACTTTTACGAATATCGTGCTGAATATTGCGCGGCGACCTGGGTTGGACCGGAGCGCACCAATGTGGATCCGGTCAAGGAGATGGTGGCCGATATCATGGGTCTCAACGCAGGAATCATCACCCTGTCCGATATCGCAGCCAAGCGTAATAAGGACTGGGAGGCACAGGCCAAGCAGCGCAGCCGTGAGCGGAAAACGTTTGACTCCCTCGGGCTGAATCCGGATCCACCAAGCGTAAAAGAGGCGAAGGATCCGGCAAGGGAAACGGAGACAGGATGAAAGAATTTAGCATTTCAGGATACATCGGCTGGGACGCCACTGCTGATTCAGTTCGTGAAGCATTGAGAGCCGCCAATGGTGAAGATGTCAGGGTGATTATTTCGACCCCGGGTGGGCTGGTCAGTGAGGGACTTGATATTTTCAATCAGATCAGAAACTACCAAGGAAAAACCATCGCAGTTTTGAGCGGTTTTGCCATGTCGATGGGTTCTTATATCCCGCTGGCCTTTGATGAAGTTCATGTCGAAGATAACGCTATTTACATGATTCATAACGTCCATGGTGGGATCTGGGGTGATCACAACGACATCCTCGATTACGGCGAATTCTGCAAAGGACTCTCAGCTTTACTGGGCAAAGCCTATGTCAAACGCAGCGGTGAAGATGCTGCAGCAATTGCCACCATGATGGACAAGGAAACTTATTTTTTTGGTGAGCAGATTGTCGAAATGGGTTTTGCCGACAAAGTTGTTGAAGCCTCAAACGATGATGATCAAGAAACCGCCCTGGCGACTGCCCGTCTGGCCATGGAAACTTGTACCGCAAAGCTCAACCAGGAAGTTGAGACGATGAAAAAAGATTTACGTCAAGCAGCGCGCATGACTGCAATGCTTGATCTGACGAACCACAAATCAGGGATTCCGAATGCCTCGGGGCCCGCAAAAATAGGAGAAAGAATCATGACCTTAACTGTAGACAAGTTAAAGGCTGATCATTCTGACCTGGTCGCGGCTCTGGTCGCTGAAGCCACCACTGGGATGATCAAAAAAGAGACTGCCGAAACGGCCACTACCGCTGCCGTCACTGCTGAAGTGGAAGCAATCATGGCACTGGTCACAGCGGCAGTCGGTGAAGAACCTGCCAAGCGGATCAGCATGGCTCACAGCAAAGGGCTGTCGGCTGATGACCTGCAAGAAATGGGGATCTCGCTGGCGGTTGTGGCAGAAGAAAACGCCGCTGAGCAGCAGATGCTGAACGCAAT
>JAOZRP010000500.1:821-1577 GCA_029940125.1 bacterium | reverse complement strand
AAGCAGGTAATCCCTTCACCAAGCCAGATAAGCAACGAGAAAAAAAACGTGGATAAAAACAGTTTTTTATCAATAATAATTTCTGTAAACCCGAGGTAAATGCTGTAGATTTTTGCCCATAGATAGCGTCCCGGGGGCCAAGACGTCTTGTTTTGCAGCACGGTAAGATATGTAGACAGGCGATGACTTTTTTCCGACCAGGCAATGATATACGGACAAAAAACAAAGAGGATGCCAATAAAAATAGTGCGCCAAATCCAGGCAGGGGCTTCTTTAACAACGGCAAAAGGCAACAACAGCAAACATAGGAAAATCAGGGTTAGAAGATCAAGCAACCGGGTTTGCAAAACCATAGCGGTTGATTTGCCTCCCGGAATTCCAGTCATTTTCAGATAAACAGCGGTGGCAATATCTCCCATATGAGCTGGCAGCAGGTTGTTTAGCGCAAAACCGGAAATGTTCATTTTGAAAAGCTGCCAACTTGTAATCCTACTGTTTGATCGTTTAGCAAAAGATAAAAATCTTCTCGCGCGCCAGAACCAGGACCCGGCATAAACCCCCAGGGCCAATAATAGATCAAGGAGTGATGCCTGAGAGATAACAGCTGCTATATTTTTCCATCCTGCATACTGAATAAGGATAGCAGTCATCGCTAAGCCCAATACCAGTGAGCAGAAAAAGGTTATTTTAGGCCACCTGTTCATCTGCTTCGCCATTTGAAAGTTGCCAGAAGTTGACGGTTTGCGCTTATCCATA
>JAOZRP010000500.1:0-811 GCA_029940125.1 bacterium | reverse complement strand
CCATAAAATTAGTGGGAGAACAGCGAAAATGGAGATTTTTGCTTTGCTTTCATAATCTGGGTTGACACTTGGGGCAGGAGCGGTTTTTACACAAGAACCGTTGAACGGTTTCCTGAAATTTATGACCGATCGGCGGCAAGTTCCTGTGAAAAATCAGCGACAATCTGCTTGCCGATTCTCATCAAATCGTGGATATGGATATACGTGAACAGGCCATTGCGGCCGGAAAATCTCAGATTGCCAAATTTTTGGGTATAAGCACTGATAGCCTGCATTTTTTGCTCATAATCCTTTTCCAAAACAGGGTAGGCATAAGGCATTCTATAAATCAAGGCGTCAAAAACCTCGCTGGCATCAATCAGCCCGGTGTCACATAAATGAGTTTTTACCCGTTCCAGGATTGTCTGGTCATCCTCCAGCCAGAGCTCATCTTCCGGCTGACAAGGCAACTCGGCAATCAGCGAAGTCTTTCCCACCGGGGCCATATATTTGCTGCGTTTTTTCGGTTCATAGAGCCTGGTAAAAGGAATATCACGGTCGGGGAAATAAATTGACGCATTACTGCTGACTGATTCTTTATTCAGCAAATACACTGCCAGAATAATGTTGCGATACTGTAAGCTTCGGGCCAGAGATAAAATTTCCACCGGAGGGGCTGGCTCCAACATGGACAAAAAAGTTGATAAAGCATAAGTTACAACAACTTTTTCCACTGGCTGCCGCCCTTTCCCTCCAAGTTCAAGCGCTGTTATTTGTTTTTGATCATGGTATATTCTCTTGACTGGTGTTTCGGTCATCAGGTTGTTCGAAC
>JAOZRP010000499.1 GCA_029940125.1 bacterium | reverse complement strand
GCTTTTAAAGAAGTTGACCATGTAGCGCACATTGTCCTTGTAGGCCATGTTGCCGCAATGCCCCCCGCGGGGATAAATTTTGGCCCGTGATCCGAATACCTGCTTAAAGTAGTCGATGTCGCCGTCGGCAAGGATTATGTCGTCCACGTTGGTTACCAGGCCTATCTTGTCACTGTTGCGCAGGTAGCTTTCAATGCTGCGCAGGCTGCTTCTGGCAATCAGTGCCTGAAATGACAAGTAGGGGTTTTGCCGTCTAAAATAGGGATAGAGGAGGTTTTCGGCGTATTCACGAAACCCGTTTCCCCGGGAAGCGACCTTGCAGTAATTGGTCAGGGAAGTGGTGCGCGACAATTTCAGGTTTTTGGGCACCAGGTAGCCGCTGTTGGTCATGACGTCAGCAGTGAACAGCATGTTGGCCAGGGAAATGCGGAATGAAAAACCGATGAGCGCCTTGCCTTCCTGGGGATTAGGGATGATCTTGTCATAGGCTTTGTAAAAGAAATCGCCGGCCAGATCGACAAAATCACCATGTACGTAGGACTTGGTAATGTTGTGGATCAGCTTCTGATAAAAATCGTCAAAATGATCAATGCCGCCGGGAATGTTGTCCACCAGCATTTTATCCAGTTTGACGGCGGAGTCGTAAATGTTCAGGGCCGGATTGATCATCAGCACCTTTTTGAAATTGAAAACCTTCCGTTCCTCATCCAGCTTGGCCACAAACGCAGCCTCGGAGCCGCCGAGACTGTAGCCGGTAAGGTAAAAGTTGGAAACCAGTTCCTTCTTGCTGAGCCGTTGCCATAATGTTTCCAGAACATGGTAGATGTCCTTGGCATCGGAGCGGATGTCCCCCGGCATGCCGGTGCTTGAAGCCGCGACAATGAAATTGGGATGGGTGGGTGAACTTAGGGCCAGGACGTGAAAGCCGGCCTGGAAGAAGGCTTTTTGCATCATCTGCATTTTAGCGGAATCGTAGCCGGCGCCGGTTCCGGCGATTAAAACCATCAGTGGAGCCTTTTCTTTATGATAGGCGATGGAATAACGCAGTTCCTTGTTGTACCAGAAGACCTCAGGAACGTGACGTTCAGGGAAAACAGTGATGGTTGCGTATTCCTTGACCCTGATTTTTTCCGGCAATTTTGCCCGGGCCGATTTTGGCGTCGACAGGATTGTAGCCTCAATAGGGTCGGCAAAAGGGTAATCGTAGGATGCCGCCTGGCCGACGCAAACCATTGCCAGCAGCAGTATGCATCCCAGCAGCAGGCTGTGCCGCCATTTTTTTCTTGTTTTCACTTTCGTCACCTCGCAGTTATTTACCATGTGAACAAAATAAGATTACTTACCCAGCCGCGTGCTGCAATAAAAACAATTTAACAATAATTATTAAAATATCATTTGTATTGTTTACAGTCAAGCCAAAAATGAGTGCGTATTTATCGGTCAAACGGAGTAATTATCTGTGTTTTCTGTTCTTCAGACATTGCTGTCCGGTTAGGTTCTTGCGTGCTGTCAACCGGTGGCTGTTTTCAGCGCTTTCGGCGCTCGATTGCCTGTTTTTCCAGCGGCTCATTTCGCTAAAGTTGCCAAACTCG
>JAOZRP010000174.1 GCA_029940125.1 bacterium | reverse complement strand
CAAAAGGAAAACAATCAACCTGAACCATTGAAAAGGAGGGACACGGCGATGAAAAAACTATTTCAACTGATGGTATTGGTGGTGCTTGGCATGGGGCTGCTGTTTTCTTCAAGCGAGGCGGCCACCATGAAAGGGGTGACGCTGGACGATAAAATCTCCGTCGCCGGCCAGGAACTGCTGCTGAACGGCATCGGAGTCAGAAAAAAATTCATGTTCAGCATCTATGTCACTGGCCTCTACCTGCCAAAGAAAACATCGTCAGCCAAGGAAGCCATTTCGGCTGACGTTCCCAAGGAAATTGTGATGGTCTTTGTCTACCGCAAGGTTGGCAAGGAAAAAATCATCGAGGGATGGAATGAAGGGTTTTTCAACAACTCCCAGGAGAAGTTGTCACAGCTGCAACCTAGGATAGACCAGTTCAACGGCTACTTCACCGCCGACCTGCTCAAGGGCGACCGCATTGACCTGGTTTACCAGCCCGGCACCGGCACCTCGGTCAGCATCAACAACAAAAAACTGGGAGTGGTTCCCGGAGAAGATTTCATGCAGGCGCTGTGGGCCATTTGGCTGGGCGACAATCCCGCCGACGCCAGGCTGAAGGAAAAACTGTTGGGTAAATAGACGCTTTTACTTTAAACTTAAAGGAATGCTTTATCTTTCGAGCGGCTGTTCCGGCATAAGTCTCACTCATTCGTGAATCACCGTCATGGTGATTTGTCCGGCGGCGAAAACCGCTGCAAACCAAGCCCGAACATCCTTGGCAGCTGAAAATTGTGAACTTAATCAAGCTCCATCAAATCCCGAATCCTGGCCTTGATTCCCTCGGAGTCAAGGCCGTATTTTTGCCGCAGCTGCGGCAGGCTGCCCTGCTCAATGAAATGGTCGGGCAGTCCGTGCAGGGACAGCCTCGCTCCGGAAGACAAGCCGTGGACAGCCTGGTAGCTGGCAACCGCACTGCCGAAGCCGCCGATCAGGGCGTTTTCCTCAACGGTTAGGACAAACGGCTGTTTTTCCAGGCATTTCCGCAGCAGCGGCTCATCCATGGGCTTGATATAGCGGCAGTTGACCAGGGAAAGGCGTCGATTGGGAAATTCTTCCATCAACTCCCTGACCGCCTGCCAGGCGGGATGAACGCAGGAACCCACCGCCAGGACAACGCCGTCATCTCCCTCCTCTAGAACTTCCCAGGAACCGGTGGGCAGGCATTCCCATATCTGGTCCATTTCCACCCCGACGCCGCTGCCGCGCGGGTAGCGGATCGCCACCGGGCCGTCGTGGTGCAGGGCGGTTTTGAGTACGTGCTGCAGCTCATTTTCATCCTTGGGCGCCATGATAATCAGATTCGGCACCAAACTCAGATAGGAAAGATCAAAAGCGCCATGATGGGTGGGACCATCCTCTCCCACCAGACCGCCGCGGTCGAGGCATAAAACCACCGGCAGATTCTGCAGCGCCAGGTCATGAATGACCTGGTCATAGGCCCGCTGCATGAAGGTCGAATAGATGGCTACAAAAGGCCGCAGGCCTTCCGTGGCCATGCCGGCCGCCAGGGTCACCCCATGCTGTTCAGCGATGCCCACGTCAAAAACCCGCCGGGGAAAATCCCGGGCCATGATTTCCATGCCGGTGCCGGCCGGCATGGCTGCCGTAATTCCCACCACCCGCTCGTCATCCTCCGCCAGCTTGGTCAGCGTTCGGCCGAAAACAGCGGTGTAGCTCATGGGGGCGTTTTTCTTTTTGGGCACGATCCCGGTTTCAACCTCAAAAGGACCGACGCCATGGAACTTGCTGGGTTCCTTCTCCGCCGGTCCATACCCCTTGCCTTTCTTGGTAATCACATGCACCAGGAGCGGACCGTGGAGTTTCTTCAGGTTCTGGAAGGTTTCAATCAGCATCTCCAGGTCATGGCCGGCCAGGGGACCGATGTATTGAAAACCGATGTCTTCGAACAAAGTGCCCAGGGGCACCACAAATCCCTTGAACGTTCCTTCGGCCCGTTTCACCATTTTAAAAAGGGGATCGCCAACCCCGGGAATGTTGGTCAGGACGGACTTCACATCATGCCGAAAGCGGTTGACCACTTCACCGGTCATCAGGCGGTTGAGATAGCCGGACAAGGCGCCGACGTTGCTGGAAATGGACATTTCGTTGTCGTTGAGGATGACGATCAGATCGCGGTCCAGGCTGCCGGCCTGATTGAGGGCTTCAAAAGCCATCCCCGCCGTCAGCGAACCGTCGCCGATGACCGCGATGGCCCGGCCGGGCTTCTCCTGCAGCTCCCGGGCCAGGGTCATGCCCAAGGCCGCGGAGATGGAGGTGCTGCTGTGACCGACGCCAAAGGTGTCATAGGGGCTTTCCGCCCGTTTGGGGAAGCCGCTCAGGCCGTCCATCTGGCGCAGGGTGGAAAAACGGTCGCGCCGGCCGGTAATCAGTTTGTGGGCGTAGGCCTGGTGCCCGACGTCCCAGACCAGCAGGTCCTCAGGGGTTTTGAAGACGTAATGCAGGGCAAGGGTCAGCTCAACAACCCCGAGCGACGAAGCCAGGTGCCCGCCATTGCTGGCTACCGTCTTGACGATTTCCGCCCGCAGCTCGGCGGCCAGGTCCGGCAGTTCCTTGAGGGAAAGCTGCCGCAGATCATCAGGATTTTGTATGGTTGCTAAAATTCCCATTTGTCCTCTCGCACTTCCTGCTCATACCCATGAATCACGACGGCCGCTCATGCCGTTCATTATCATGCCATGCATCGCCGCCGTCTTCACACCAGGTCTTCCAGGGTAATTTTGTGTTTATCAATGATTCGTCTCAATTTCAAAAGCGCTTTAGCCTCAATCTGGCGAATGCGCTCCCGGGTAAGTTCAAGCGTCTGCCCGATTTCCTCCAGGGTCTGGGGATCGTTGTTGTAGAGCCCGAATCGATGGATGATAATATATTTTTCCTTGGCGGTCAGCTCATTCAGCCAAAGCAGGATGGTTTTCAGCCTGATGATCCGGTGCAGATGCTCCATGGGGTTGACGGCATTAGCATCGGCAAGCTGCTCCAGGGGAATTGAAGCCCCCTGATGCTCCTCCATGCGGCTGCCGGGGGACAGCTGAACCAGCTGGCTGAACGAACCAAGAAATGAATTAATGGTGGTAAAATCATGATCCAAATAAGCGGATATTTCCTTCAGGGTTGGCTCACGATTGTACTTTTTGATAAAATCCCGACAGCCCTTGACATACAGGTTCAATTCCTCCATCACGTGGATGGGAAGGCGAACCACCTTGCTCTGGTTGACGATGGCCCGACGCATGTACTGCCTGATCCACCAGACCGCATAGGTTGAAAACCGGCAGTTGCGCTCCGGGTCGTACCGCTCAACCGCCTTGATCAAACCAAGATTGCCCTCCTCCACCAAGTCTGGTATCGGCAGGCCCCGGTTGCTGTATCGCTTCACCAGGTAGATAACCAGCCGCAGGTTCGCTTTGATCATCTTCTGCTTGGCTTCTTCATCCCCCTCTCGGACCCGCCTGGCCAACTCATGTTCCTCAGCTTCCGAAAGCAGGGGAATGGCCCTGACATCCTTGAAATATCGTTGCAGAATTTCACCATCAGTAAAATCATGCAAATCATTTTTCATCGATTCAAGACCTCTTTCACCAAAGCTTCAACAAAGCATTGAATGCCGCCTCAGGATCAGGGTAGCAGTTGACGCCGGGAATGAAGCGCCAGTGCCGGCCGACGCCCACCAGGGGCCGGCCCAGCTTCAGGGCAATGCTGATTTCCGCCTGGGTGCCATGGGAGCCCGGCAGAGCCAGGACCCCGTCTGCCGAATGGATGATCAGAAAATTTCTCAAATGTCCAAGATTGGTGACAATCTCATGATCGATGTAGCGGTTGGCCTGGAAGCGTTCACCCCCGGGAACAATGCCAATGGTGGTACCGCCGGCTTCCTTCGCCCCCCTGGCCGCCGCCTCCATGACGCCGCCCAGACCGCCGCAAAGCAGGACATGGCCGCTTTCAGCTATCAGCCTGCCGACATCCCGGGCCAACCGATTCCATTCCCCGGTGGAAGCGCCAGCACCGATCACGGCAATCTGCCGGGGACCGTCGCCTTTACGAACCACCATACTTTCCTACCAGTTTGACAAAGTTGCAGGAAATAAGGGCCTGCCGGCTGTACTTTCCAGCCTCGTCAACGGTGATCTTGTAAAGCCGCTGGCCGTCCTCCTCCACCAGGGGAAGCAGCATGATGCCGCCGGGGGCCAGTTGTTCAAGCAGGGGAGCGGGAGGACTGGCAGCCGCGGCGGAAACGACAATGGCGTCAAAAGGAGCCTCGTCACTCCAACCGTAGCTGCCATCGAATATTTTGATGACCACGTTATGGCAGTTTTGATTTTCGAGCCGCTTGCGGGCCAGGATTGACAGGGAGCGGTGCTTTTCAATGGCAAAAACCCGGTCGGCAAGCCGACTCAAGAGAGCAGTCAGATAGCCGGAGCCCATCCCGATTTCCAGCACCTTTTCATGCCCCTTCAAGCCAAGCTGATTGAGCAGGTAGGCCACCACGTAGGGCTGAGTCATGGTCTGCCCGGCACCGATAGGCAGGGAATGATTGCCATATGCCTGGTCGGCCAGGGCAGAATCAAGAAAGTAGTGCCGGGGAACTTCCGTCATTGCCGCGATAATGCGGGGGTCTTTGATCCCCTGGGCAATGACATGCTCCTCAACCATTTTTTTTCGCCAGCCGATATAACGCATGCAACCTTGTTAACAAACAAAGGGGATGAAAAGCAACCTAAAAACAGTGGATTTAATCGCTTTGAAAATTCGCCTCGATAAATTTTTCCGCCTGCACGGCGGCGACGGCGCCATCAGCAACCGCAGTCACAATCTGGCGGAGAGGCTTCTGGCGGATGTCGCCGGCGGCGAACAGGCCGGGGCAGTCGGTCACCGTATCCTCACCGGCGGCCACAAACCCCCGCTCATCCATGGTAGCCAGGCCTTCGAGCAATTCAGATTTTCCCCTCATGCCGATATAGATAAAGACCCCGGCAACGGCAAGAAACTTTTCTTCCCCCGTTTTCACATGTTTGAGTTCAACCCCCTTGACTTCCCCGTCCCCAACAATTTTCAACGGCACGTGATTGAAGACAAACTCAATCTTTTCATTGGCAAACGCCCGTTCCTGGATAATTTTTTCGGCTCTCAAAGCGTCACGGCGATGAATGATATACACCTTGCGGGCAAACTTGGTCAAAAACAGCGACTCCTCAATGGCCGCGTTGCCGCCGCCAATGACGGCAATATCCATATCCCGGTAAAAAGCCCCGTCACAGGTGGCACAGTAGGAAACTCCCGCCCCCCGCAGCTCTTCCTCCCCGGGGATCCCCAGCTTTGACCATTGGGTGCCCGTTGCTACAATAACGGTTTTGGCGGTAAGCCCGCCTTCCGGAGACATGACGACTTCAAAACCGGGATTTTGGGGAATAATCTTCGTTGCCTGCTGGAACTGGCGCACCTCAAGCCCGAATTTTTTCGCCTGGCTTTCAAACAGCGGCCCCAGGCTGGCACCAACCAGGGGTTCCGTGAACCCCGGATAATTCTCTACCAGTTCGGTTGAGGCGGTCTGCCCCCCCATCATCATTCCTTCCAGCAGCACG
This sequence comes from bacterium, assembly GCA_029940125.1. Lineage (GTDB taxonomy): Bacteria > Desulfobacterota > Anaeroferrophillalia > Anaeroferrophillales > Anaeroferrophillaceae > DQWO01. The sequence continues at coordinate 135 of JAOZRP010000174.1, read as the reverse complement.
GTACGCAAACGGGCCCGCGAGGCATACAGCCCGGCGGTAAGACCGGCGGGACCACCGCCGATAATAACAACATCATAATCAAACATTAAATCTTCCTCCTTTAGTGCCTTATCCCTGAAAGGCTGTCAAAAAAAA
>JAOZRP010000173.1:2245-5810 GCA_029940125.1 bacterium | reverse complement strand
CACACGATGTGCCGCGAGAATGAGCGAGAGCCATGCCGGAACATCCTGATATTCTGTTGGGTTGCGGGGGTCAAGCCTGCTTTGGTTCAATGATTATAGGACTTTTACTATTATAAGCTATCACCCGTCAGGTTTTATTGCATAAATGTAATGTGTTGATTTTTTTAAAGCTAAACGCTAATCGCTAACAGCCAATCGCTTAATTTAGGAATGAGATGTTTTCACCGTTATTGCCATAAGGAGCAAAATTCTGGTGTCCAAACGAAAAGTACTTGTCATCGGCGGGGGGCCGGCCGGGATGATGGCTGCCGGACAGGCGGCCCGGGCCGGAGCCGATATCCAGCTGTATGAAAAGATGAAGCATCCGGGTCTCAAGCTCGGCATTACCGGCAAGGGCCGCTGCAACCTCACCAACATTGCTGAAAAGGCTGATTTCATCGCCCATTTCGGCCGGACGGGGAAATTCCTCCACCAGGCTTTTGGCCGTTTTTTCAATACCGAACTGATGGAATTCCTGGAAGATCTGGGGCTGGAACTGGCGGTGGAACGGGGCGGCCGGGTTTTTCCCGCCAGCGGCAAAGCAACCGAGGTGCGAACCGTGCTGCAGCACTGGCTTGAAAACACCGGCGTCCGGGTCAGCAACCGTTCACCGGTGGATGATTTGGCCGTGAACCAGGGGCAGGCTGCCGGCATTGTCGTTCAGGGCAAAACAATTCCGGCTGACGCGGTCATCCTGGCCACCGGCGGCGCCTCCTATCCCCTGACGGGGTCAACCGGGGACGGCTACCGGCTGGCCAAGGCGGCGGGACACCGCATCATTCCCATCCGCCCGGCCCTGGTTCCCCTGGAAACAGCCGGTCCGGAGGCCGGCCGCATGGAGGGCCTGAACCTGCGCAACATCAAGGTGAAAATGCTGGTTGAGGGCAAAAAGCAGCGGGAAGCGTTCGGGGAGCTGGTTTTCACTTCTTTCGGCCTCAGCGGCCCGGTGGTTCTCACCCTCAGCGGGGCGGCCGTCGACGCCAGGCGCGAGGGGAAAAAGGTCGTTTTTTCCCTTGACCTCAAACCGGCCCTGGACGAACAAAAACTTGAGGCCCGGCTTTTGCGGGATTTCACCGCCCGGAGCAACGAACCGCTGAGCAGCGTTCTGCGCGGCCTGCTGCCGCGGGAGATGGTTCCCGTCTGCCTCGGGCTTACCGGAATTTCTCCTGACCGATTGGCCAATGGCATCACGGTCAAGGAACGGCGACGACTGCGCACCTGGCTCAAGGATTTCCGCCTGGAGATATTAAAGCCCCGGCCACTGGAAGAGGCAATCATCACCGCCGGCGGCGTCGATACCCGGGAAATTGATCCCCGGACAATGGAATCCCGGCTGGTCAGGGGACTTTATTTTGCCGGGGAAGTGCTGGACCTGCAGGCCGACACCGGCGGCTACAACCTGCAGGCGGCCTTTTCTACCGGCTGGCTGGCCGGCCGGGCAGCGGCTGGATAGTGAAACAATGCCTGCGAACCGGCGGCCAGAAGGCGGAAAAACAGCTGTTCAGCCTGAAAACCGGCTTCCGCCGATAAATTAGGTTGCAATAATTTGATAAATGACTATAGTGCCTCCTGCTTTCAGGGCCGGCCGCATCATGTAATACCTGGTTTTTGTGCCGTCTGCCCGGTAGCCAGGCACGTCATCACCAATACGATTACCCTACAAGCGAGGAAACAGCCATTGTGAACCCGACAATCAGCAGCAACGAAAACATCCGCAACATTGCCATCATCGCCCACGTTGACCACGGCAAAACCACCCTGGTTGACGCCATGTTCAAGCAGAGCGGCCTCTTCAGGCCCGACCAGGAAGTGGACGAACGGCTGATGGACACCATGGACCTGGAGCGGGAACGGGGCATTACCATCGCCGCCAAGAACTGCTCGGTCCGCTACCGGGGCGTGAAAATAAATATCATCGACACCCCGGGCCACGCCGATTTCAGCGGCGAGGTTGAACGGGCCCTGTCCATGGCCGACGGCGCCATCCTGCTGGTGGACGCCTCCGAGGGACCGCTGCCGCAAACCCGTTTCGTCTTAAAGAAAACCCTTGAAAAAGGTCTTAAAATCATTGTAATCATTAACAAGATTGATCGAAAAGATGCCCGTCCCGATGAGATTCTTGACGAGGTGTATGATCTTTTTATCGACCTGGATGCCGATGACGAGCAGCTTGACTTTCCCTATCTGTATGCCATTGGCCGCGAGGGAGTGGTCAAAAAAACCCTGGATGAAGCCACCGACAACCTGCAGCAACTTTTTGAAACCATCATTACCGAGGTTCCGGCGCCTCGCTACGACTCCAGCGAACCGTTCCAGATGCTGGTTTCCGACCTGGGCTACTCCGACTACCTGGGCCGGCTGGCAATCGGCCGGGTTTTCAACGGCAAAGCCTCGTTCAACGATGCGATGATCTGCATCAACGAAGAAGAAAAGCTGCTGCCGCTCAAGATATCACAGCTGCAGGTTTATGAAGGGCTGCAGCTGAAGGTGGCCAAAACCGCCGAGCCCGGCGACATCGTTGTCCTCTCGGGGATCGACGAGGTCAAAATCGGCGACACCATCTGCACCAGGGAAGCCCCCAAGGCCCTGAAACGCATTTCCGTTGACGAGCCGACCATTTCGATGGAATTCACCATCAACACCTCCCCGTTGAGCGGCCAGGAAGGCCGCATCGTCCAGTCGGCGAAAATCCGCGAACGGCTGGTCAAGGAAACCCTGCTGAACGTGGCCGTCAAGCTGGAACAGACTGACGAACGGGACCGCTTCATTGTCAAGGGGCGGGGAGAATTCCAGATGGCCATCCTGATTGAAACCATGAGGCGGGAAGGTTTCGAGATGAGCGTCGGCCGTCCCAAGGTCATTTTCAAGTATGAAAACGGCGAAAAGCTGGAACCTATTGAGAAGCTGTTCGTGGACTGCGACGAAAATTTTCTCGGGATCGTTACCGAAAAGCTTTCCCAGCGCAAGGGCCGGCTGAAGAATCTGATCAACAACGGCAAGGGCCGGGTCAGGGCCGAATTTTCCATTCCCTCCCGCTCCCTGATCGGCTACCGGGATGAGTTTCTCACCGACACCAAGGGCACCGGGATCATGAACACCCTTTTTGACGGCTACGAAAAATTTCGCGGCGACTTCCCCACCCGCTTCAGCGGCTCCCTGGTTGCCGATCGCCAGGGCAAGGCGGTGGCCTACGCCCTCTTCCACCTTGAGCCCCGGGGAAAGCTGTTCATCCGGCCCGGAGAAATCGTCTACGAGGGGATGATCATCGGCGAGCACAACAAGGACAAGGATCTCAACGTCAACCCCTGCAAGGAAAAGAAACTGACCAACATGCGGGCGGCGGGCAAGGACGAAAGCACCATCTGCACCCCGGTCAGGCGCATGTCCCTGGAACGGGCCATCAACTTCATCAAGGATGATGAAATGGTCGAGGTGACGCCACAATCCATCCGCCTGCACAAGCGGGTCTTGTCAGCGCAGAAGAGACACATGATCAGGTAGATGGCTTCATAAAAGCCCCCATCTT
>JAOZRP010000173.1:0-2145 GCA_029940125.1 bacterium | reverse complement strand
AAAATCAAACCAGGAGTTTTCAGTTTCCATGGCTACCCATCGTCAAGAAATAGAGCGGCGCCGGACGTTCGGCATCATCAGCCACCCGGACGCCGGCAAAACCACCCTGACGGAAAAGCTGCTGCTTTACTGCGGCGCCATCCAGCAGGCCGGGGCGGTCAAGGCCCGCAAGGCCCAGCGCCACGCCACCAGCGACTGGATGGCGATCGAAAAGGAACGGGGCATCTCGGTAACCACCTCGGTGATGAAGTTCAACTACCGGGATTTTGAAATCAACCTGCTCGACACTCCCGGGCACCAGGATTTTTCCGAGGACACCTACCGGGTCCTCACCGCGGTGGACAGCGCCCTGATGGTTATCGACAGCGCCAAGGGGGTCGAACCCCAGACGGAAAAGCTGATGGAAGTGTGCCGGATGCGCAACACCCCGATCATCACCTTCATCAACAAGCTTGACCGTGAAGGCATGCTGCCCCTGGACATTCTCGATGAGATTGAAGACAAGCTGCAGGTGGAGTGCACCCCGCTTTCCTGGCCCATCGGCATGGGCAAGCGGTTCAAAGGAGTGTACAATCTTTATAAAAAGGAGCTGCACCTTTTCACCCCCGGCCAGGACACCAGGAAAGCAACCGGCATGGTCATCAGCGACCTGGCAGACCCCGTCCTTGACGAACTGCTGGGCAGCCAGGCGGATGAACTGCGGGAGGACGTGGAACTGCTGGAGGGAGCGGCAAACCCGTTCGAGCTGGACCACTACCTGAAAGGCAACCAGACGCCGGTGTTTTTCGGCAGCGCCATCAACAATTTCGGGGTCAGGGAGATGCTGGACGCCCTGGTGGAAATGGCGCCTTCACCCGGACCCCGGATGACCACCACCCGGGAGGTGTCTCCCTACGAAGAAGCCTTTTCCGGCTTTGCCTTTAAAATCCAGGCCAACATGGACCCGGCCCACCGGGACCGGATTGCCTTCATCCGCATCTGTTCCGGCAGGTTCAGCCGGGGCATGAAAGCCTTCCACCACCGCATCGGCAAGGAGGTCACCTTTGCCAATGCCACCATCTTCATGGCCAACGAGCGGGAGAACGTCACCGAGGCCTATGCCGGCGACATCATCGGCATTCACAATCACGGCACCATCAAGATCGGGGACACCTTTACCGAAAAGGAACCCCTGCAGTTTTCCGGCATCCCCAACTTCGCTCCGGAATTCTTCAAAAAGGTAATCCTCAAGAACCCGATGAAAATCAAGCACCTGCAGAAAGGGTTGATCCAACTGGCCGAGGAAGGGGCCGTCCAGGTTTTTCGGCCCTTGGAAAGCAACGAGTACATCCTCGGCGCCGTCGGCATCCTGCAGTTCGACATCACCATGGAACGGCTCAAAACCGAGTACAGCGTCGACGCCGTCTATGAAACGGTTGATTACAAAATTTCCCGCTGGGTGGAGTGTGACGACCCCAAGATGCTGGAGTCTTTCAAGCAGAAGCACCGGGACGACGTCGCCCTGGACGCGGAAGGTTCCCTGGCCTACCTGACCACCAGCCAGTGGAAGCTCGACTTCACCATGGAAAAGTGGCCGGCAATAAAGTTCTACAAAACCCGCGAAATCAATGATATAGTGACTTCCTGAACCATGAGATGCCATGCATCGCCATCAGGAGGTCTGTCATGCGAAAACTGCTGCTGTTCTGCCTTTTTTTCTTTTGCTTTGTCCCCTGCTCCCAGGCCGCGGATGGCGTAATCAGTGTTAAAAGCGCTTTCAATGTTGACACCACCGCCAAACGGCTGGAAACCGTATTGACCAAAAAAGGCATGACTATTTTTGCCCGCATCGATCACGCCGCCGGCGCCGCCCGGGTGGGAAAAAAGCTGCGGCCGACGGTACTGATTATCTTCGGCAATCCGAAAGTCGGTACGCCCCTGATGCAAAGCTCCCAGACCATGGGCATCGACCTCCCCCAGAAAGCCCTCATCTGGGAGGACGAGTCCGGACAGACCTGGTTTTCCTACAACGATCCCCGCTACCTGGCCGCCCGGCACGGCGTCAACAACCGTGAAGCGGTAGTCCAAAAGATAGAAAAAGCCTTAGCCAACTTTGCCAGGCAGACCACCACCATTGAAAAATAACTTTTGACCAAAGCGGTTGAG
>JAOZRP010000498.1 GCA_029940125.1 bacterium | reverse complement strand
CGCAGGATCAGCATCTCCCGCAAAAAAATCGCCCAGCTGCCGCTCAGCATTCTGCTCATCGTTTCCCCCGACGCCATTATTCGCCCGTCACTTTTCTACCGGTAAGATCCAGGAACACATCCTCAAGGTTCACACGCCTGATAGTCACCCGGTCGGGGAAATCGGCCACCGACTGCCTGGCCGCTGCCCGGTCGGCAAAGTATTCCGTTTTCAGTACATTATCAACCAGGCGGTCAACCGCCCAGCTGCCCATGTGGCGGACCAGCGTTGCCGGCTGGTCGACCGCCACGATCTGCCCCCGGTCGATAAAAGCCACCCGGCCGGCCAGGTACTCCGCTTCCTCGATATAGTGAGTGGTCAAAAAAATCGTTGTCCCCTCATTCTGAATCCGCCGGATAATCGACCACACCCGCCGCCGGATGGCCGCGTCCAGCCCCACCGTCGGCTCGTCCATGAACAGGATGCGGGGCTGGTGCATCATGGCCCGGACGATGAGCAGGCGCCGCTTCATTCCCCCCGACAGATGCTTTACCAGCGTCTGGGAACGGTCCGCAAGCTCAACGTACTCCAGCAGCTCCTCAATCCGCTGCCGCCGCACATCCCGCGGCAGGGAAAAAAACCGTCCATGCAGGTCCAGGTTGCGATAAACCGTCAACTCGGTGTCCAGGTTCAGCACCTGGGGCACCAGGCCGACCTGCCGCTTGGCCTCCGTCGGGTGCCGGGTGATGTCCATCCCGTTGAGCAGCACGCTTCCGGAATCAGCCCTGGTCAGGCCGGTCATGATCCTCACCATGGTCGTCTTGCCGGCCCCGTTGGGGCCCAGAAGGGCGAAAAGCTCCCCTTTCTCCACCGACAGATCAACCCCGGAAAGGGCTTGCACGTCGCCGTATGACTTAGTCAGCTGCTGAATGGAAATCATCATGCCTTACAGTACGTCGCAATGGCGCAGGTTGCCGCGTAACGATGAAGATGGAGTTGTTACGAAGCCATCAAAAAATGGAAGATGAAGAAGGAAAGTACCATAAATATATCTTTGGTGTAAATAAAATCCCGGTTGCAAAACTCGGCAATCTGTGTTCTGGTAGAAAACCTTCACGCTTCGCCCGCGGGCTGGGCGGTTGTGAGCAGCAAACAACTACGGAACGCCAAGGACAACGATGCGACGCTTCCGGGAATACCTCTTCATTCTCAACTACCTGGGCACCCTCCTGGCCCTTTTCGGCCTGCTGATGCTCCTTCCCCTGACGGTCCAGATCTATTACCGGGAAAGCGTGGCGGGCACGCACCTGGCAATGGCCTTCATCATCCCGGCAGCCATGCTTTTTTTCGTCGGCATGCTGCTGCAAAAAAAAATTCCCAACCGCATCCCCACCGTACGGGAAGGAATGATCATCACGGCCCTGGCCTGGCTGCTGGCCGCCGCTGTCAGTTCCCTGCCCTTTATCATCGGCAACAGCAAACCGGTCGTCGACGCCTTGTTTGAAGCGGCCAGCGGCATCACCGCCTCGGGACTGACCGTCTTCACCGGCCTGGACCAAATGCCCAGATGCCTGCTTTTCTGGCGGTCGCTGCTGCAATGGGTCGGGGGCATCGGCGTCCTGA
>JAOZRP010000497.1 GCA_029940125.1 bacterium | reverse complement strand
ATTTTACATGATTTCGAAACTTTTGCTCGTTCAGGCCATCGCCTGATTCTGCATCGAAGCGGCAAGAAACGGCCGTCACTTCGCCGGGGCGGTGCGTTGGCCGGCATGGTCCGGCCACGCTACCCGGTGGCTGAACGCAAAGTCATTACCCTGGCTTCCATGTTTGATCGTTCATCGGTCTATGACCCGGTTGAGGATCTGATTGGCGAGGTGTTCGAACATGAATTTGCCCGGCAGTTGACGGTGCTCTCATGAGTGTTTTTGCCACCGATGATTTTGCCCCGGCGTTCGACGATTTCGGTGAGGAAGTTCTCATCGATCTGCAGCCGGTGATCGTCCTGGTAGATCGGCCACGCCGGGTTTCCGGTCCCTGGCCCGGCGTCAATTCGTATGCTGATGAACCGCAGGCTCCCATGGCTGTCACTGTCCGCCAGATGGATCTTGCCGCTATCGGCCAATGGCCACTCAATGACCCTGTCATCACCATTGATGAGCGGTCATGGCGGTCTTTGGGAAAACCCCATGATGACGGCAATGGCCTGATAACCATCAAACTCAAGGAGTCTGAATAATGAAAAATAAATCTATTGCGGTGCTGGCTGTTTTGATCGTGCTCACTTTTTCGACCTTGGCCGGGGCAGCCGGCTTTGTCAAAGTTTATTGCCACAGCGATCCCGGGACCACCACCTTGATCCTGCTGGGTCTGCCGGATTCACCGATTGAAGTTCCGGCGGTGAGGACGGAAAATCCTGATGATCCCACGGACCGGGATTATTTTTACGCCGACTACGACATGGGCCAGATTCCCGATGGCAGTTATGTTCTGACGGCCAAAGCCAGGAATATGTGGGGTGAGTCGGAGGAATCCGAACCATACCCTTTCGTCAAGAAAGTTCCTGCTGGCCCTTCAGGAATCACATTATCTGTATCAAACGAATAGGGAGTTTTTTAAGAAAATGACCAGCGACCAGCTGCTGATTACGATTCAGGCGATTTTGGCTGCCGACCAGGTCCTGGTTGACTGGTGCCTGACCAATATTGGTCAGGTGCCAACCATCCAGATTGATTACGACGAGGACCGGCAGCTGGATGACGAATCGTATCCGTTGGTCAGCCTGGCGACCATTGCCGGTGCCGGCCGTATCGCCGATCCACTGAGGAACTGGCAGCTGGGCATCCTGGTTGCCGTCCGCGATATTTCAGTCCAGGTTGAGACGGACGGCACCACTGGGGCCAAACTGCGAACCTATACCGGCCGGCTGCTGGTGGAGGGATTGCGTGACCAGGTAGTTGAGGCCCTGTACCGTTCCAGGATTGGTCGGGTGAGTGTCAAGGACGAAGCCGGCAGCCGCACCTATGTGCCGCGCTTTTATGCGGTGCTGCAGGCGACGATCAATAATATCACCATTAAATCTTAACAGGAGATTTTGTTATGAACAGTACCCCCCGCGCAATACTTGCCGCCGGCAACGTTTACATCGACCGGCTGGACAGCAACGGCAATCCCACCGGCTACCGTTTGGAAGGTTCCACCGCTGATTTTAAGCTGAGTCCTGAAAATGAAGAAAAAGAACTGCTATCCCGAGGCCGGGATACCTACGGCC
>JAOZRP010000172.1 GCA_029940125.1 bacterium | reverse complement strand
GAAATTTATCACACTTTTCTGACAAAGTTAATCATAAATTTTACCTGCTTTTCCAACTAGGTAGAATTGATCAGGCAATAAAAAGGACGCCGTTACCGGCGTCCTTTTCAAAAAATCGTAAAACTTTCAACAATTATTTTTTATGACAGGCGCTACACTTGCTCGGACCGGTCTTTTCACCCGCTTTTTTCATTGTGCGATGGCAACCGCGACAGTTTTTATGTGCGGCATTTTTGAAACTCAGCTTTTTGCCTTCTTTTTTGTCCTTATGACAGGTTCCACACCCTTTAGGAGTTCCCTCGCCCTTCCAAGTATGGTGACATTTTGAACATTCAATCTTGGCATGTGTAACATGTTTGAAAGGAACCGGCGGTTTTTTCATTTTTTCCGCTTTAAGCATCAACGTTTCAGCCGGGGCTTTGGGAGCGGCAAAAGCAAAGCCGGCTACCGCCAGAAAGCTAACCGCAACCAACAACACAAAAATCTTTTTCATCAGTACACCTCCTCAATCAAGTTAATGTAACCTGCATTAAAACCTGCAGCCTCATATAATAAAAAACCATTTTTTTGTCAAGCGGAATAGTGAAAAATTTATCGTAACCACCATAAGGAAAAGATGGTTATCAACTTCCCAACTACCTTGCCTTTCTTCAGACGAAAAGATAAAAAGAAAAGTTTACCCCGTGAAAGAAAAAATTTTCCTGATCATCCTACCAGCTCAAGAACGGCCGCCACCAGCTTCTCAATGCCAACAGCCACATCTTTGATCCCCGGTCCCAGCATGTAGGCGGGGGTGGTAACAATTTTCAACCGGGAGTCAACATGGATTTCATCCACGGCATGATCAACATGCACCCCGCCCATGGTCTTAATGGCCGCCGCGGTGGGCAGGTCGGTGCCGATGGTTACCTCTGGATGCCGGTCGGCAAGCGCCCTGGTCAGGGTCGCCGGAGCAATGCAGATCGCCCCCACCGGCTTGCCCGCGTCAACCATTTCCTCCAGCAGACGCTTCACCTCGGGCTGCACCTGGGCTTCAGCCCCCCGGAGGGCAAAGTCACTGAGATTCTTGGCCGCCCCGAAACCGCCGGGAATAATCAGCCCGTCAAGATCAGCGGCGCTGACTTCCCTGATATTTTTGATGTTCCCCCGGGCAATGCGGGCCGATTCAACCAGGACATTCCTCGATTCCCCCTGCGGCTCACCGGTCAGGTGGTTGACCACATCCCGCTGCTCCATGTCCGGAGCCAGGCACTGAACATCCGCCCCGGCCCGATCCAGAGCCAGCATGGTCAATACCGCTTCATGAATTTCACTGCCGTCATACACTCCGCAGCCGGAAAGCAAAACTCCAATCGTTGCCATGACATCCTCCCCTAAATCAAGTTATTAGCTTTTAGCAGTTAGCTATTAGTTTAATGATTACATAACATTAACCATTACAAGCTTTCACCCTTCGGGTGTTGGTTCTCATAAATGTAAAGCCTTGATTTTTCAAAGCCAAGCGCTGACTGCCAACAAATAACCACTAAAATAAAAGCGTTTACTTCTTTTCCCTTTGGCCGGCCACCAGCCGGTTCACCGCCTCCAGATGCTCCGGCGTTTCGGACAGCAGGGCCAGCTGGGAAGAAACGTAATCCATGTGGCTGCGCAAATCGCTTTTCTCCCCCTGGTTCACCGCCCGTTTAATGGCCCTGATGGCCGGCAGGGGCCATTGGGCCATCTCACCGGCATAGCTCTGAACTTCGGCCAGCAGGCGCTCCGGTGCCACCACCCGGTCCACCAGTCCCAGTTCCCGGGCTTCATCCATCCTGATGACCCGTCCGGTCAGCAGGATGTCCAGGGCCTTGCTGCGCCCGAGCATCCGGGGCAGAACATAAGCGCCTCCATCCCCGGGAGCCAGACCAATGCGCACAAAAGTCGAGCAGAATGACGCCCGGTCGGCGGCAAAGCGAAAGTCGCAGGCCAGGGCCAGGTCAAAACCGCCGCCGTAAGCCACCCCGTCAATGGCGGCAATCACCGGTTTGTCAATATCCTCAAGCAGCAGCGGCACCCGCTGCACATGCTCCCAAAGGTAGCGCTTCATTTCCCAGGACTGCAGCTGCCCGGAAGCCATATCCTTGACGTTGCCGCCGGAGCAGAACGACCCTCCGGCCCCGGTTATGGCAATAACTTTCACCCGGTCGTCGGCTACGGCCCGGCGCAGAGCCCGTTCCACGCTTGCCAACATCGGCAGGGTAAAGGCATTCTTGATTTCCGGCCGGTTGAGGGTGATGGTCGCCAGCGGAGATTCCACCTGGTACAGGATATCTTCATATTCCATCGTTCAGTCTTTCTCCCCAGCGGTCAGGAATTTTTTTCACCCAGATAGACGGTGACGATGCCGCCGGTCAGGGAATGATAGCGAAGCCGGCCAAACCCGGCATCCTGAACCATCCGGACAAATTCCTCCCGCTCCGGAAACCGCACCACTGATTCAGGAAGATACTGATAGGCACTGCGACGGGCGAACAACCCGCCGATAAAGGGCAGAACGCGCAGAAAATACAGCCGGTACAGGGATCGCAGCAGGGGCTGGTCCGGCATTGAAAATTCCAGGATCACCAGCCGTCCCCCCGGCTTCAGCACCCGGTAAAACTCCCGCAGGGCCCGGGGACGGTCAATGACATTGCGGATGCCAAAGGCGATGGTCAGGGCATCGAATTTCCGGCGGGTGAAAGGCAGGTCCTCGGCGGAACCGGCCAGCAGTTCAAAGGCCTCAGCTTCAGGCAGCCGACGGATCTTTTCCCCGGCCAGAATCAGCATCTGCAGGCTGAAATCAAGCCCGACGATCTTCGCCCCGGGGTTCTGCTGCCGGATGGCCAGGCCCAGGTCGGCCGTACCGCAGGCAACGTCAAGCACCAGGGGACGATTCAGATCGGCCAGCCGGCGGCCGACAAAATTTCGCCACTGTCGGTCAATTCCCAGACTCAGCAGGCGATTCAAAAAATCGTAGCGGGGCGCGATGGCGGTAAACATCTCCTGCACCGCCCGGGACTTCTGTCGATCCCCAGACTCATTTCCCGTCACGGTCGGCTCCCGCATCGTCCTGATTCTCATCCAGGGCGGAAATCAGCGGCGCTTCGACAGGCTCACCACCGGTTTTTTCTGCCGTCTTCTCCTGCGGATCAGCACCGGAAAGCCCGGCGTCGGCCACGGTGGCCAGGGCCACCAGCTTTTCTTGCTCCGGATCGATCCTGAACAGGGTCACGCCCTGGGTATTGCGGCCAATGACCGAGATTTCCGCCACCCGGGTCCGGGTGATTTTCCCGGCGTCGGTAATCATCATAATCTGGTCGGCATCGGTAACCTTCAGCACCCCCACTACCTTGCCGTTGCGGGGCGTGGTTTTAATGGTGATGACGCCCTTGCCGCCCCGCGAACGCAGGGGGTAGTCTTCAATGCTGGTCCGCTTGCCGAAGCCGTTTTCGGTTACCGTCAACACCGTTCCCCCGTCAGAACCAAAAACCTCCATCGAGACGACGAAGTCGCCGGCATTCATCCGGCAGCCGATCACCCCCCGGGCCTGGCGCCCCATGGCGCGCACCTGGGCGGCGGGAAAACGGATGGCCTGGCCGTGGTTGGTGCTCAAAAAGATTTCGTCGCCGTCCCGACAGACCTTCACCGCAATCAGCTGGTCGTCATCGCCGAGGGTGACGCAGCGAATGCCGTTGCTGCGGATATTTTCCAGGGCGCCCATTTCCAGCTTTTTCACGTAGCCGTCCCGGGTGGCCATCATCACGTAGCAGTCTTCCTGGAACTGGTGGGCCGAGAGCACGGTGGTTACCAGCTCATCCTTTTCCAGCTTCAACAGGTTGACCAGGGCCTTGCCGCGGGCCGTCGGGCCGCTGGCGGGAATTTCAAAAGTTTTTAAGCTGAAAGCCCGGCCGCGGTTGGTAAAAAAGAGCATGTAGTCATGGGTGGAAGCCACGAACATCTGGCTGACAAAATCCCCCTCCTTGGTTTCCATGCCCATCCGGCCGCCGGCACCCCGGTGGTAGCTTCTGTAGGTGGAAATGGGGGTCCGCTTCACATAGCCCAGGCGCGAAATGGTCACCACCATGTCCTCTTCGATGATCAGGTCTTCCAGCTGCAGGTCGGTGCTTTGATCAATAATGTCGCTGCGCCGTTCGTCGCCGTAAGACTTCTTGATTTCCTGGAGCTCCTCGATAATCAGCGAGCGAACCAGGGCGTCGCTGGCCAGGATCGCTTCCAGCCGGGCAATCAGCTCCATGGTCGAGTTGTATTCGTCGATGATCTTCTGACGCTCCAGACCGGTCAGGCGCTGCAGCTTCATATCCAAAATGGCCTGGGCCTGGCGGGCGGAGAACTGGAACTGCTGCATCAACTCCTCCCGGGCCTGGGCCGGTGCCTTGGAGCGGCGGATCAAGGCAATAATCTCGTCCAAATGCTCCAGGGCAATCTTCAGCCCGGCCAGGATGTGCAGCCGGTCCTTGGCCTTGTCCAGCTCGAACTTGGTCCGGCGGCGGATGACCTCCTGCCGGTGGCTGACAAAATGGGCCAGCATGGTTTTCAGGGTCAAGGTCACCGGCTGGCGGTTGACAATGGCCAGCAGAATAATCCCAAAAGAGGTCTGCATCTGGGTGTGCTTGTACAGCTGGTTCAACACCACCTGATACTGGGCGTCGCGCTTCAGTTCAAAAACGATCCGCATTCCCTGGCGGTCCGATTCATCCCTGATGTCGCTGATACCCTCCAGCTTTTTCTGCCGCACCAGCTCCGCCACCTTTTCCAGCAGCCGGGCCTTGTTCACCTGGTAGGGAATCTCGGTTACGATAATGCTTTCCCGGTTGTTTTTTTTCTGGGTTTCCACATGGGCCCGGGCCCGCAGGCGAATGATGCCCCGCCCGGTTTTATAGGCGGAGATAATCCCCTCGCGGCCGTTGATGGTCCCGCCGGTGGGAAAATCCGGCCCGGGGATGTAGGTCATCAGCTCTTCGATGCTCATCTCCGGGTTGCCGATAAAGGCCACCAGCCCATCAACCACCTCGGAAAGGTTGTGCGGGGGAATATTGGTGGCCATACCGACAGCGATCCCGGAAGAGCCGTTGACCATCAGGTTGGGAAAACGGGCCGGCAGAACCACCGGCTCGGCCAGCGATTCGTCGTAGTTCGGGATAAAGTCCACCGTGTCCTTGTCGATGTCGGCCAGCATCTCCGAAGCCAGCCGAGCCATTCTCACCTCGGTATAACGCATGGCAGCCGGGGAGTCGCCGTCAACCGAACCGAAATTGCCCTGGCCGTCAACCAGGGGATAGCGCAGGGAGAAATCCTGGGCCATGCGGACGATGGTGTCATAAACGGCCGTGTCCCCGTGGGGATGGTATTTACCAATGACGTCACCAACGATGCGGGCCGACTTTTTATAGGACTTATTCCAGGCGTTGCCCAGGTCGTGCATGGCAAACAACACCCGACGATGGACGGGCTTCAGCCCGTCCCGGACATCGGGAAGCGCCCGGCCGATGATCACGCTCATGGCATAATCGAGGTACGACTTCTTCATTTCGTCCTCGATGTTGATGGGAACCGGCACTTCCCTGAAAAATTCCATTTGATCCATAGGTATCAATCCTTACTGCCGCAACCGGCAATGAAAAACTCCTGAAAAGTGCAAAAACCCTGTACTATCATGCAAGGTTCCTGCATCATTTTTGCAGGGGCTGATTTCAGCTGTCTGCTAACAGCCAAGGCGGGCTTGGCGCCCGCAACCCAAATCAAGGTATTAGGATGTTCCGGCATGGCTCTCGCTCATTCTCGCGGCACATCGTGTGATTCGTT
>JAOZRP010000171.1 GCA_029940125.1 bacterium | reverse complement strand
TGCCGAATACGGCATTGACATCATTCATGCCTACGGCGCGACCGAAACAACGCCGCTGGTCACCTGCAACGTGCAAAAACCATCTTTGGACAGCTGGGATGAAGACAAAAAGTGGGAGTTGAGGAAAAAACAGGGGCTGCCACTGGTGGGGCTGGATCTGAGAATTATCGACAGTGAAGGAAACGACCTGCCCTGGGATGGCCAATCCGTCGGCGAGATCCTTTTCAGAGGTCCCTGGATTACCCGCTCCTACTACAACGACCCGCGCAGCGCAGATTCCTTCCTTGACGGCTACTGGCGAAGCGGCGACGCCGGGACACTGGACCAAAATGGGTATCTGAAAATCACTGACCGCTTCAAAGACGTTATCAAAAGCGGCGGCGAATGGATTTCTTCAATTGATCTGGAAAATGCCATCATGACCTGCCCCGGGGTAAAGGAAGCGGCTGTCGTTGGCATTGAGCACCCCAAATGGCAGGAGCGCCCCCTGGCGCTGGTTGTTTTAAAAGATGATCAAGAAACAACGCAACAGGACATTTTAGACTTCTTGTCCTCTCACTTTGCCAAATGGCAGCTCCCGGACGAGATTCTTTTCGTAACGGACATCCCAAAAACCAGCGTTGGGAAATTTGACAAGAAAAAGATACGAACGATGTACAAAAATCATTATGGCGCATAAAGAGAGCAGGGAGAAATTGATTCCGCCACTGATACAATCATCAATGCCGGGAAACTATTTTCCGGCAACCGGTCCCTGATACATTTGCCCAAAATGTCAAGGGCTGTTGAAACAATGACAACAGCCCTTGACATATAGGTTTATCTGTTCCGCAAGCCAGACTACTGCAGCATTTTCCAGAGAATTTTGCCGGTCGAACTCTTGGGAAGTTCGTCCACGAACTCGACAACCCGGGGATATTCATAGGCGGCCAGCTTCTCTTTCGACCACGCCTTGATTTCTTCAGCCGTGATCTTGTCAACAAACTGATCATGCAAAACTATTAAGGCCTTCACTTCTTCGCCAACCCGCTCGTCGGGAACCCGGACAACGCAGGCTTCCTTGACCGCCGGATGCTTGTACAGGGTATTCTCCACCGCCGCCGGCCAGACTTTCAACCCGGCCCGGTTGATCATTCTCTTGATCCGGTCGACGATGAAAAAGTAGCCCTCTTCATCCATGCGGGCCAGGTCCCCGGTCCGCAGCCACTGCTGCCCGTCGATCTCCAGGAAGGCTTCCCTGGTTTCCTCCGGCTTGTTCCAGTACTCGCGAAACACGGAAGGGGTTCTCATCACCAGTTCGCCCTCCTCCCCAGGAGCCGCTTCTTTGCCGGTCAAGGGATCAATCAGCTTCGTGTCGACGTCGAAGCTCGGAATGCCGAGACACTGCAGTTTTGGCTTCTGCACCGGGTTGAGATGGGTGGCCGCGCCGCCCTCGGTCAAGCCATAACCCTCAAGGTAGCGTATTCCCAGGTTCTGCTCCAGCTGCTCGGCCAGGGCGGCCGGCATCGGGGCGCCGCCGCCGCCGAAAATCACGAAAGAACTTAAATCACGCTTCTCAATGCCGGGAGTCCGCAGCATGTCGACCACCATGGTCGTAATATTGATCCAGTGGGTGCAGCGGTATTTTTCGGCAGCAGCCACGGCCGCTTCCCGGTCCCAGCGGGTCAGGATGACCAGGGTGCCGCCAACATAGATCGAGTTGGTCATGCAGCAGTGCATGCCGGTGACATGAAAAAAGGGCAGCACCCCCAGGTTGACCGCCGCCGGCGTTTCATAAATCATGTAGGTGGCGCGCAGGCAGTTGGCCACCAGGCTTTTATGGGTATGCAAGGCTCCCTTCGGGACGCCGGTGGTGCCGGAGGTATAGACAATCAGCGCCGGATCTTCGGGCCCCACTTCCACCGCCGGCGGGTCCATCTTCCGAGCGATTATTTCGCCCCATTTCCGGCTTTCAGGTGAAGCTTCCGCCTGCCGGCGCATAAAATCTGGAACCGGAATTCCGGGTTCCTCGGATTCAGCCGGCAGGTAATCCGCGTAGTCGCAGGCAACTACCGTTTCCACAGCAGTATTTGCCAGTATTTCATCGAACAGGGGCAGCAGGTCCGTCAGCGTCACCACCACCTTGCTGTCATTGTCATTCAGCAGAACCTGCAGCTTCTCGGCATTCAGCATCGGATCAATGGTAACCGCGATGGCGTTGGCCCGCAGAACCCCGTAGTAGGCAACCACGAAATGGGGGGTGTTGGGAAGGCAGATGGTCACCCGGTCTCCCCTGCCTACCCCCGCATGGCGCAGGTAGCCGGCCAGGGCCAGGGACTCCTCCCACACCTGCCGGTAGGTCATTTCCCGGCCGTAGTAAATGACCGCGGTTTTGTCGGGATACCGGCGGGCGGAGTTCTCCAGGGCTTCAAACATCGGCACCCGCGGATAATCAAGATTTTTAGTCAGGCCCTGCGGCCAGGAAGAAAACCAGGGCCGACTGCTTTTCAATTCATGTTCATGTTTCATTATTCTCACTCCTCTATTACAATTACAATCCATGTCCACCGTCGATATAAAGATCGACGCCGGTCAGAAACGGCGGGCAGGTGGCCAGGTAAACGGCGGTAGACTTCAATTCCTCCAGGTCGCCCAGGCGCCGCATCGGCATGGTGTTTTTAATCACTTTCAAACCCGTTTCCGAAGTGAAAAATTCACGATTCATGTCGGTTAAAAAATAGCCGGGACACAGGGCGTTCACCTGGATGTTGTGACGCATCAATTCCAGGGCCATGGTCCGGGTCAGATGAACCACCGCCGCCTTGCTGGTGCAGTACCCGGACATGTTGTTGATAGCCCGCTTGGCAGCCAGGGAGGCGATGTTGATAATCCTGCCGCTTTTTCTTTTGATCATTTCTCGGGCCACCGCCCGGGAAACGATAAACGTGCCGCGGAGATTCACCCCCATCACCCGGTCGAACTCCTCGTCGCTGACTTGCACCATCGGCTTGCCGCTGTCGGCGATGCCGGCGCTGTTGACCAGAACGTCCACTTGACCGAATTCGGCGACTACCTCCTGCACCAGTTCATCTACCGCCGCTGAATCGTTTACATCCGCGGCTTTGGCAATGACTTTCGCTCCATATTTTTCAGCTATCTCAGCCGCCGCCGCCCGGATTTTTTCCTTGTTGCGGGCCACGATGGCCAGGTTCGCGCCAAGCTCGGCAAAGGTTTCCGCAAAGGTCCGGCCGATGCCGCTGTAGCCGCCGGTAACCAGGATCGTCTTCCCCTCCAGGGAAAACAGCCGGTTCAATAAATTGCTGCTCATACCCATACCCCCTTGAGATCCATAAACATCCAAAATTTCGGGGACATAATGCCAACTTTTGGTAGAAAATTGGTATTATGTCCCCATATTTATCACTTTGCCGTTACTTCGCCCGGGGCCAGGGGCCGAATGCCGGCCAGGGCTTTAAGGAGATTCTTCCTCAGCTTGATGTCGTACTGGGAGGTAATGGCGATCTGCTCCATGATCGGGGAGCCGCCGCCGTGGTAGTTGCCGTAATTCAGGACCCCGGCCAAGCTGGAGCAGGTCATCTCGGCAAAGTAAAGCCAGAACTTCACCTGCTCATCCACCGGTATCTTGGGATTCCTGGTCAGATACTTGTCCAGCAGCGGCTTCAGCTCCGAGCTGACCAAGTCCCCCTCGTAAGGGAAGGTGGCCGGTACGCCGCCGGCAATGTCGCACAAAATTTCCTGTTCATGGAATACCGCTTCGCCGGTCAGGCAGCGGCCGACATTGGCATAAATGGAATTGGGAATCATGCCGCCGGGGCCGTAGGGAACCGAACCCATCCCCGGAATGATCACTTCCGGCTTGCCGAGGGCGGAAGCCGTGAAACCGGCGGCGTAGCCCAGTTCGGTAACCTTGATGATTTCCGCCAGCAGCGTCCTGATGTGGGAGGTTTTCTCAATGCCGTTGATCTCCGCGGCCAGAGCGGCGGCCCCGAGCAGGACGTCGCCGATGGCCGGCTTGCAGCCGGAGTAGCTGTGGCGGTGAAAGAGGGCGAAAAGCAGGGCGCACAGGCCGCCGTGGTCGTTCTCGCCGCAGAGGAAAACCCGCTCCCAGGGCACGAAGACGTCGTCGAAAATTACGTAGGAGTCGGTGTAGCCGGCATCGAAGCCCCGCTTGATGTGTTTCCGCTGCCTAAAATTGTGGATGGACACCACCTGCTTGATGCCGTCGTAGTCGGCCGGCAGGGCGAAGGCAACGGCGTAGTCCTTTTCATCGGGGCCCAGGGCCCGGGTGGGCACCACGAGAATTTCATCGGCAATGGAAGCCTCCGAGATGTGGAGCTTGCAGCCCCGGACGACGATGCCGTCGCTTTTACGCTCCACCACGTGGACATAGGCGTCCGGGTCGGTCTGCTGGGCCGGCCGCTTCAGGCGCTCGCCCTTCACATCGGTCTGGGCGCAGCTGCCCACCAGGTCGTTGGTCTGGAAATATTCCAGCCATTTCTTGAAATTCTGGTGATACTCCGTCGCCCCTTTGTTGGCCCGGTCGGCCTCATAGGAAACCGCGTTCAGGGCGTTGATGGCGTCAATGCCCATGCACCGCTGAATGCAGTAGCCCACCTTGCGGCAGAGGGTTCGGGTCATGTCCTGCTTTTTATGCAGGTCTTCCGTGGTTTGATGCACGTGGCAGAACCGGTTGATCTTTTCGCCGGTCAGGTGGGAAGTTGCCGTGCACAAATCGGCCGTCTCCGGGTCATAGGCGGCGTCAAAGGTGACACCCATGACATTGAGGGCGGGAATCTGTTCGGGATCGTCTCGGTCGATTTTCTCCCCGTTGTGGTACAGGTTCCGCTTCATCTTTTTCAAACCCTGCAGATATTCTTCCTTGGTTCTCATCGTTTTGTTTCCTCCTGTATAAGATTTTTTATGTAAAGTAGAGCTTTCCCAGAACAACTTGAAAAATCACTGCCCTGGTTCAACATCCGCAACCCTTTTCCCGTTTCCATTATTCATTTCACTTGCCGCCAGTTTTCCATCAGCTATATACAGGTTTATCGACAGCTTTTTGTCCTCATCCCTGACCCTCATGCCATCCATGATCAGATCAATAATCGGGTCGACGTAATCAACTATGTTGTTCGGTACCCCAAGCAGATGCCAGCGAATGCACAGGTGCTCGATGGTACCCAACAGCATTGAACGGATCAGATAGGGATCAAGGTCCTTCTTGAATATTCCTTCGTCGATGCCCTCCCTGATGCAGTCAAGCAGCAGGCGGGCAATGTCCCGGATCAATTCATAGGCCCGGGTCTGCTGGAACTTTTTGTTGCTTTTCAACTGCAGCAGCACCAGCGCCGAATACTGAGGGTTGTTCTGGTACAGGGTCATGTAGCCCAGGACAATGGCCCGCACTTTGTGCTCGGCGCCTTTCAGGTAAGGCAGGATTTTCTTGAACTCCTCAACGCTTTCCCGGGTGATTTCTTCGGGAATGGCGAACAACAGCTCTTCCTTGCTGTTGAAATATTCGTAGACCGTGGCCTCGGAGACCCCGGATGCCTTGCTGATCTCAGCAATCGTGGTTTCCTGGAAACCCTTTTGAGCGAAAATTTCCAGGGCCCTGGTAATGATCTTGTTGCGCCGCGCTTCCTTCCTTTTAATAACCATGATGATGATCCCCTGCCTTTCCCTGACGGTTCAGGAACGGCCACCGCAAAACACTATAAAAATACTGATACAGAACTTTAAGATATCAGCTCAAGTACTTGTTTTCTCAATACTTTTAAAATTCAATGCCAAGGCGGGCTTGACGCCCGCAACCCAAATCAGGGTATCAGGATGTTCCGGCA
>JAOZRP010000496.1 GCA_029940125.1 bacterium | reverse complement strand
ATTGCCGAAGAGCTGGGAAAGGGGGAAAAGTGCGTCTGCGAACTGACGGAGATGATCGGCGCCGACACCTCGACCGTCTCCCGGCACCTGTCGGTGCTGCGCAACGCCGGCATCGTCAAGGATGAGAAGCGGGGCCTGCAGGTCTTTTATTCATTGAGGACGCCCTGCATCCTGGATTTTTTCAACTGCGTCCAGGTGGCAACCACGCAGACGGTCATCAATTTTCCGGCAGAAACAAGCTGAATCTTTTTTTTGCCTAGCAACTTGCCTGATAAGCCAAATAGTCATATTGTCAAGTATTTTTCAGCCCCTTTGCGGAGCGGTCAATGAACTGGAAAAATGAATGGAAGCCGCTGGTGGTCATCACAGGCGTTTTCCTGGCCTGCTTCTACCTGCCGGTGGGCAGACCCGGCTTTGACCATGCCATCATGGAATCCCTGTACCTGCTGAAATGGTACGCTCGGGAACATGTCCTGCTCTGCCTGGTGCCGGCCTTCTTCATCGCCGGGGCCATCGCCGTTTTTCTCAGTCAGGAATCGGTGATGAAGTATCTCGGGGCCCGGGCCAACAAGGTGCTGGCCTATGGGGTTGCCTCGGTTTCCGGCAGCGTGCTGGCCGTATGCTCCTGCACGGTGCTGCCGCTGTTCGTCGGCATTTACCGCATGGGTGCCGGCCTTGGCCCGGCCAGCGCCTTTCTCTACGCCGGCCCGGCCATCAACGTGCTGTCCATCATCCTCACCGCCCGGGTGCTGGGCTACCAGCTGGGCATCGCCCGGGCTCTGGGAGCCATCCTGTTCAGCATCATCATCGGCCTGGCCATGCATTTTATTTTCCGTCGTGAAGAACTTGAAAAATCCAGACTGCAGATGGTCATGCCCGAACCAGAGGTCAAACGGCCGCTGTGGCAAAACGGACTTTTTTTCGCAGCGATGATCGGCATCCTGGTGTTCGCCAACTGGGGCCGGCCAACCGCCTCGTCGTCCGGAATCTGGCCGACCATCTATGCCCACAAATGGCTGATCACCGCTTTTTTTGCTCTGACCCTGGCCGTTATGCTGACCCTCTGGTTCGGCATCAGCCGCCGGCGGATCATTCTGGCTGCCGCCCCGGTCATCGCTGCCGCTTTTCTGGTTCCGGACCGGCCGCTTATTCCCTTCATCATTGGCATTGTCTCCCTGTCGCTGCTCACCAGCCAGCGCCGGGATGAAGCCGGGGAATGGTTCAGCCAGACCTGGGGATTTACCAAGCAGATTCTGCCCCTGCTTTTTTTCGGGGTCGCCGTTGCCGGCGCCCTGCTCGGCCGCCCGGGCCACGAAGGCCTGATTCCCTCGACCTGGGTAAACCAGGCAGTGGGCGGCAACTCCCTCTCGGCAAATTTCGTTGCCTCCTTCGCCGGCGCCTTCATGTATTTCGCCACCCTGACCGAGGTTCCGATCCTCCAGGGGCTGATCGGCAACGGCATGGGCAAGGGACCGGCCCTGGCCCTGCTGCTGGCGGGACCGGCCCTGTCGCTGCCCAACATGCTGGTTATCCGCAGCGCCATGGGAACCAGAAAAACGGTGGTCTTCGTCACCCTGGTGGTCGTCATGTCCACCGTCACTGGCATGTTGTATGGAA
>JAOZRP010000495.1 GCA_029940125.1 bacterium | reverse complement strand
CGCCCTATCATCTGTTTGCCTGGAAACGCGCGGTTGAAAGCTCTTACGGTCACCACTGCCACTACCTGTATGCTGAAAAAGACGGGCAGCTGGTTGGCGTTCTGCCCCTTGTGCACCTGAACTTTCCCGGCCTGGTCAATGAGCTGACCGCGCTTCCCTACTGCGATGTTGGCAACTGCCTTTGCAATAGCGGGGAAGTGCAGGACGCCCTGCTTGATGAAGCCCTGAATTTGCAGAAAAAGTTGAACTGCAAAAAGCTGCACCTGCGCGGAGCCCTGAAAGAAACCGAACTGGCAAAATCTTCGTTCCAGGTTGAAGAAACCGGAAAGGTCAGGATGCTGCTGAAACTTCCTGCCTCCGCGGATGAGCTTTTTTCGAGCTTTAAGTCAAAGCTGCGCAGCCAGGTTCGCAAGGCGGAGAAGAACGGCGTCACCTTCCGCTGGGGCGGGTTGGATGATTTGGAGGCCATGTATTTCGTTTTTGCCAAAAACATGCACGAGCTCGGTTCACCGGTGCACGCGAAAAACTGGCTGCGAAGCGTCCTGGAACACTATGGGAAAAAAGCGAAAGTCGGTCTGGCCGAGTTCGAAGGGAAAACCATCGGCATGGGCATCATTCTTTTGGCCTGCCAAAAGGTGTCAATCCCCTGGGCTTCCACCCTGCGCGAGTACAACCGCCTGGGGCCGAACATGCTGCTGTACTGGAATTTTCTCAAGTACAGCGCCGACCATGGCTGCCGGGAATTTGATTTCGGCCGTTCCACGGCAGGGGAAGGAACTTACAGGTTTAAACAGCAGTGGGGAGCAGAGCCGGAGCCGCTTCCCTGGTATACCTGTTCAAAAGCAGGCAAGGGTGCAGATGAATCTCAGCATGCTGATCAAAGAGGCCTGGCCGCCGCCATCTGGCAGAAGCTTCCCCTGCCGGCAGCTAATGCCGTCGGCCCGCGCCTGAGAAAATATATAAGTTTATAACGTCATTCCGGAAAATCAAGGTTTTATGTAATCATTAAGCTAATAGCCGACGGCTAAAAGCTAATCGCTTAGGTTGTTTTTGAGATGAATATGCGCGTTGGCAGAACGCTGCCGCCGGCGGCGGCCCCGATTTCCCTGGGAACAATTTTCCGGGCGCTTCCGTCGTGCCTGTTGGACCAAAACCAGGCTGACAGGATCTTTGAAAAGGAAATAAAAGAATACTTTGGCTCCGGATACTGCTTCCTTCTCTCTTCGGGCAAGGCAGCCTTGACGTTGATCCTGGAGGCTTTGAAAGAACTGCACCTCGGCCGTGATCAGGTCCTGATTCCCGCTTTTACCTGCTATTCCGTTCCGGCGGCAATCAAGAAAGCCGGGCTTCGGATAACCTTATGCGACCTGGCTCCTTCATCGCTTGATTTTGACCCGCAGCAGCTGCAGGAGATTATCGCGGCGGACCAGGACCGGAAAAAAATCCTCTGCGTACTGGTCACCCATCTTTTCGGCTGTCCGGCAGACATTCACAATATCCGGAAAATAGTCGGCCCGGACATCCCCGTGGTCGAAGACGCCGCCCAGGCCATGGGGGGAGAGCTGGATGGAGAAAAACTTGGCACGTTCGGCGATGCCGGCTTTTTCAGCCTCGGCCG
>JAOZRP010000494.1 GCA_029940125.1 bacterium | reverse complement strand
TGTCAGCAGTCAGCTTTCAGCTCCCGAATTAGATGATTTTGATAATTGTAAATTTCACCCGTAGAGTATTTTTTACTCAATTAACGATTGAGTGCTGTAAAGCTAAAACTTACATGCCTCACTGATTAAGTTGAAAGCTGATGGCTGAGAGCTGAGAGCCCATCCGAAAACCACGGTTTTCGGATGGAAGCTATTTAAAAATATTCGGCTCTTCAAACAATCCGTAAATCTTTTTAAACACCCCGGCCATTTCGCCGACGGTGGCGTAGCTTTTACAGCATTCCACCAGCACCGGCATGACATTCTCCCCTTTCCGACAGGTGTCTTCCAGGCGGGCCAAGTGGTCGCGCACGGCCCCGTTGTCCCGGGCCTGCTTCAACTCCCGCAGGCCTCTGATCTTGGCCGCCGCCATTTCCTCGTCATACTCGTGCAGTTCGACTTCCTGCTTTTCCTCGTCCATCACCTGCTTGTTGACGCCGATCTTGATGTATTCGCCTTTTTCCAGGCCCTGCTGGAATTCATATTCCTGCCGGGCGATCTTTGTCTGCACGAAGCCGTCCTCGACCGCCTTCAGCATGCCGCCGTAATGGTCGATTTCCGCCATTTCCTTTTCAATGACGGCTTCCATTTCCTTGGTGATGGTCTCGATGAAATAGGAGCCGGCCAGCGGGTCGACCGTATCCCGCAGGCCCACTTCATCCATCAGGATCTGCAGGGTTCTGAGGGAAATCAGGGCTGACTGGGGGGTGGGAATGGTATAGGCCTCATCGTAGGAGCACAGGGCCGTCGTCTGGGCGCCGCCGAGAGCGGCAGCCAGGCCGTAGTAGGCCCCGCGGACAATGTTGTTCATGGGCTGCTGCTTGGTCAGGCCGGAGCCGCCGCCGCCGAACAGGCCCCGGAAAAAAAGAACCTTTTTATTCTTTTTACCGGCCCCGTAGCGTTCAACCAGGTTGCGGGCCCACATTTTTTTTGCCGCCCGGAACTTGGCCACCGTTTCCCAAAGGTTGCCGTAGATGTTAATGTTGAAGGAAAAACGGCCGACGAAATCGTCGATTTCCAGGCCGCGCCCCAGAACTTCGTCAATGTAGGTATTCGCAATCTGGATGGCGTAGGCGATTTCCTGGGCCGGCGTCGCCCCCGACTCCCGCAGGTGGTAGCCGCAGATGCTGACCGGGTTGCACTTTGGCAGCTCTTTCACCGAATACTCGATGGTGTCGCCGATCAGCTTGACTCCGGCCCGGGGCGGATAAAGCCAGGCGCCGCGGCCGACAATTTCCTTGAGAATGTCATTCTGCGGTGTGGCACTGATGACGTCCTTGCGATAGCCGTATTTTTCCGCCACCGCCTGGTACATGGCCAGCATGATCGAGGCGACGGCGTTGATGGTCAGGCCGGAGCCGATCCGGTCAAGGGCGATGTCCTTGAAAGCCAGCTCGAAGTCGCGCAGCGAATCAACCGCCATCCCCACCCTTCCCACTTCTCCCTCGGCCATCGGGTCGTCGGAATCAAGTCCCATCTGGGTGGGCAGGTCAAAGGCGACGTTCAAACCGTTCTGGCCGTTGGCAATCAGCAGCTTGAAGCGTTCGTTGGTCTGCTCCGGGGTGCCGAAACCGGAATA
>JAOZRP010000493.1 GCA_029940125.1 bacterium | reverse complement strand
GACACTGCTGAATTTAAGTAGAAGTGGAATGAATAATATGTATGAAGAATCAGTTGAAACCTTGATTGTCGGTGCCGGTCTCAGTGGTTTATATGCCGCCTACCTGCTGGCCGGCCAGGGTAAATCGTTTATGGTTTTGGAAGCCCGGGACCGTTTGGGCGGTCGGATTCTCAGTCCCCGTGAGGGTGATTTGTACACGGATCTTGGGCCTTCGTGGTTTTGGCCGGATATCCAGCCGCGGATGGTAAAGGTGGTAAAAACCCTGGGTTTAAATCCTTTTCGTCATTATGAACAGGGCTTTGGGCGGTACCAGGGTCCTGAAGGCAATGTCCGGACGGTCAGCGCCTATCCCATGGAACCGCCATCCTGGCGTCTGCGTGGGGGAATGATGTCATTGATTAATGCCCTGTCCAGGGAAATTCCTCCTGAGACGATAAAGCTCAATCAACCGGTCTGCGGGATAGAGCGAATGGACGGTGGGGCGCGGGTAATGGTCGGCAAGCTGGAGCAGGAACCCGTTGCCTGCTACCGGGCGAAGCGGGTGATTCTGGCCCTGCCGCCCCGGCTGGTCGCTTCCAGCATCCTGTTTGAACCTGATCTTGACGACAAACTCTGCCAGGCGATGTTAAGAATTGGCACCTGGATGGCGGGCCAGGCGAAGTTTTACGCCCTTTATGAACAGCCTTTCTGGCGGGAATACAATCTCTCCGGGCAGGCCTTCAGCCAGCGCGGTCCGATGGTGGAAATTCACGATGGTTCCAATGTCAACGGCGGCCCTTACGGATTTACTGGTTTCGTCGGTCTGCCCGCCGCCGGGCGGGGCAACAAAGATCTGCTGATTGAAGCCATGTTGGTTCAGTTGGCCATTCTTTTTGGTGATCGCGCCCAGGATCCGATCAAATATTTTTACCAGGATTGGGCTTGTGAAACGTATACCGCCACCTATATTGACAAAACTCCCATGCGCGAGCATCCCCGTTATCACCCACCGGCGGGGCAAACCAGCTTCTGGGATGGAATCATCCATTTCGCGGGAACGGAAACGGCGGAGCAGCAGGGCGGCTACCTTGAAGGGGCGCTGGAGGCTGCGGAACGGGCCGTGCGTCAGAGCTAGCTTTTAGTTGTCATGCAGGATGATCGGGTTGCCGTTCTCCAGCAGTTTGCGCCGGGCGTCCATGTAAGCCTGGATCTGGTTCTGGATGTTGGCAGCTTCCTTCTCATCGATGGTGAATACGTCGTAGCTGCCATGGAGAGTTTTTGAGATTACCAGCACTTGCTTGAGCCTGGCATCCTGGTAGGGTGGCTCGCAGGATATGGATCTGATTTTGTAGATGCGATCAATCTCAACCGTGGCAATGCCCGTGTCGCCGTTGCAGTCGGTAGTCTGGAAAGTTATCATGTAGGCGCTCTCGGCCGCGGCCGCAGCGGCAATGAAGAAAAGCAGAAAAAAAACTGCCAGTATTGTTTTTTTCATCATGTCCTCCGTAAAAAACTTTCAAATCGTTATTGCCCGAACTTCCACCACTTCTTCCGCTTCTGGCGGGATTTTTGGCCCTGTTCAGAACCCTTGTCCAGCTCTTTCTGTTCCTGTTCCGCCTTCATCGCGCGTTGTTTTTCCAA
>JAOZRP010000170.1 GCA_029940125.1 bacterium | reverse complement strand
AGGTCGTTAATTTGTGTTTATCCGGGAACTGCGGCGGCTGACAGCCCATTCGGAAACGGTGGTTTCCGGATGGAAATCCATTTTGATACAGGATTACCAGAAGAGTGATTGACATTCCCCAGGATCATATTCGAAATTTTTCCATCATCGCCCACATTGATCACGGCAAGTCGACCCTGGCGGACCGGCTGCTGGAGATAACCGGGGCCTTGAGCTCCCGGGACATGAAAGAGCAGGTCCTGGACAATATGGATCTGGAGCGCGAGCGAGGCATTACCATCAAGGCGCAGACGGTTCGCCTGCGGTATCAGGCCCGGGACGGGGATGATTATCTGCTGAACCTGATTGATACCCCCGGGCATGTTGATTTTTCCTACGAAGTCTCGCGCAGCCTGGCGGCGACCGAAGGAGCCATTCTGGTGGTGGATGCCGTTCAGGGGGTTGAAGCCCAGACCCTGGCCAACGTCTACCTGGCCATCGACGCCAACCTGGAGATTATTCCGGTCCTGAACAAGGTTGATCTGCCGGTGGCGGAGCCGGACCGGGTCATCCATCAGATTGAAGAGGTTGTCGGCCTGCCGGCCGACGATGCCGTCCTGGTAAG
The DNA here is from genome assembly GCA_029940125.1 of bacterium. Taxonomy (GTDB): domain Bacteria; phylum Desulfobacterota; class Anaeroferrophillalia; order Anaeroferrophillales; family Anaeroferrophillaceae; genus DQWO01. Next base: position 5,287 of record JAOZRP010000170.1, on the reverse strand, counting down.
CGCCAAAACCGGATTCGGAGTGGACGAGCTGCTGGAAAGCATCGTCAGCCGCATTCCTCCTCCCGTCGGGAACCGGTCGTCGGCGTTGAAGGCGATGATTTTCGACTCCTGGTTTGATCCTTACCGGGGCGTGATTGCCATGGTCAGGGTGTATGACGGGGTGCTGAAGCCGGGGATGAAAATAAAAATGATTTCCTCCGGGAAAGAATTTGAAGTTTTAAAGCTTGGTGTTCATACGCCGGAAGATATGGAAGTCGAAAGCTTGTCGGCCGGCGAGGTTGGGTTTCTGGTAGCGGGCATCAAGGATGTTGCCGACTGTAAAATCGGTGATACCATTACCTCGGCTGCCAACCAGGACCCGCAGCCGCTGCCCGGCTTCCAGGAAATCAAGCCGATGGTTTTCAGCGGCCTGTACCCGGCGGATTCGGTGCAGTACGAAGGGCTCAGGGACGCCCTGGCCAAGCTGCGCTTGAACGATGCCTCGTTTTTTTATCAGCCCGAAACTTCCGTCGCGCTCGGCTTCGGCTTTCGCTGCGGCTTTTTGGGGCTGCTGCACATGGAAATCATCCAGGAGCGCCTGGAACGGGAATACAACCTTGATCTTATTTCCACGGCCCCGACGGTTATTTACCGGATCAACTGCACCGACGGCCGGGTGGTGGAGATTGACAATCCCAGCAAGATGCCGCCGGCCCAGGAAATTTCCTCGATCGAGGAACCCATGGTGCGGGCCTCTATCCATGTGCCCAATGAATATATCGGCAATATCGTCAAATTATGCGAAGACAAGCGCGGCAGCCAGCAGGAAATTAAATATATCGATGAAACCAGGGCCATGGTTATCTACAATCTGCCCCTTAATGAAATAGTGCTTGACTTCTACGATAAGTTAAAGTCATTGTCCCGGGGCTACGCTTCGCTGGATTATGAAACGGCCGGATATCGCCCGGCCCGGTTGGTAAAGCTGGATATCCTGATCAACGGCGAGCTGGTTGACGCCTTGTCGATGATTGTCCATGAGTCCTGCAGCTACGACCGGGGCCGTGACCTGGCGGTAAAAATGAAGAAATTGATTCCCCAGCAGATGTTTGAGGTGGCCATCCAGGCGGCCGTCGGTACTAAAGTCATTGCCCGGACAACGGTAAAAGCCCTGCGGAAAAATGTCACCGCCAAATGTTACGGCGGCGATATCACCAGGAAGCGGAAGCTGCTGGAGAAGCAGAAAGCCGGCAAGAAGCGGATGAAAAAAGTGGGCAAGGTTGAGCTGCCCCAGGATGCCTTCCTGGCCATCCTGAACATTGATTCATGAGTAGTGTTCATCCGGAAACTGCCGTTTCCGGATGAACATTAAGTACAGAAAAACCTGTTGCCGGAGAAAGGTGAGCTGAAAAACCATTATGACTGCCAGACGTAAAATGGGCGTAGTGCAGGAATATGCTGAATCCATCATTATTGCCATTATCATTGCCCTGTTTATCCGGGCCTTTGTGGTTCAGGCGTTTAAAATTCCCTCGGGGTCGATGAAGCCGACGCTGCTGATCGGCGACCACCTGCTGGTGAATAAATTTATCTACGGCGTTCATATTCCGTTCACGGAAATCAAGGTTTTTGACTACCATAAACCTCAGCGCGGTGATATTATTGTTTTTACCTATCCGGTTGATCAGTCGAAAGATTTTATCAAGCGGGTTATCGGCCTGCCGGGTGAAACCATTGAAATCAGGAAAAAGAAGATTTACATCAATGGGAAGCCCTTTGCCGACCCTTATGGGAGCTACCTTGATCCCGATACGGTCAACCAGGTGCCCCGGGACAACTTCGGGCCGGTGGTGGTGCCTGAAAATCATGTTTTCGTCATGGGCGACAATCGCGACCGAAGTTATGACAGCCGCTTCTGGGGGTTTGTTGACTATGGCAAGATCAAAGGCAAGGCGTGGATTATCTACTGGTCATGGGATTCCCAGGCTAAAAAATTGACTCAAAAAGTGAGGGTTGACAGGTTTGCCCACCTGATCCGCTGACCGGTAGGGATGAACTTTTTTCGGCTTGAGAAAGCTGTTCAAGAGCAAGAGAGGGCAAAATATCATGGCAAACTTAAAAATGGACGTTGAGGTGGTGGATAGTCGCTTGGTAGTGCGGCCGGCAGGGCTCGTTAATGTGATGGTCCGTGATGATTTTTACGACCTGATCATCCAGAAAATTTCATCCACTGGCATCAACCATCTGGTGCTGGACCTTTCCGGGGTAACCGGGCTGGATTCCTCCGGGTTGGGGGCGGTTTTTTCCCTTTACAAGCATGTGGTGCAGGACCAGGGAAGCTTATATTTTGTAAATCCCTCAAAAACGGTTGCTGATTTGATTCGCATCACCCACCTTGACAAGGTAATACCGGTTAAACAGAACCTGGATGAACTGCCCGAAGTGGAAGCGTAGAAAGTCAACCTTTGTCGTTTTGAAAGATCCCGTAATGGAAGATCATAAATTGATACTGGATGAGCGGGGAATGGCAATGGTGCTTTCCCGGATGGCCTATGAAATCCTGGAACGCAACGATGCCCATGGGGATTTGGTGCTGGTGGGCATCCGGACCAGGGGGGTTTTCCTGGCCCAGCGCCTGCAGGTGCTCTTGAAGCAGATAGCCGGCCTTGATGTTCCCCTGGGCATTCTTGACATAACCCTCTACCGTGACGATTTGTCCCATGGCACTCATCATCCGGTGCTGGAGAAAACCGACATCTCCTTTTCTCTTGACGATAAAATTGTCATCCTGGTGGATGATGTGCTGTATACCGGCCGGACGGTCCGGGCGGCCATGGACGGGCTGATGGATTTTGGCCGTCCCCGGGCCATCCAGCTCCTGGTACTGGTGGACCGGGGCCACCGTGAGCTGCCGATTATGCCGGACTACGTGGGCAAACACGTTCCCTCGTCACCGCAGCACAAGGTGAAGGTGAGGATGCGTGAAGAGGATGAGCATGATTCCGTAACTGTCAGCTACGCGGCCCAAGGATAAATGGATTGAGTCCCATGAAAAAAAGGATTTTCTCCCGGAAGGATTTGCTGGCGATCAAGGGGTTGGGTGAGGATGACCTGACGTTGATCCTGGACACGGCCGAATCGTTCAAGGAAATTTCCCGCCGGCCAATCAAGAAGGTGCCAACCCTGCGGGGGCAGACGATCATCAACCTGTTTTACGAACCCAGCACCCGCACTCGGAGTTCCTTCGAAATAGCCGCGAAAAGGCTCAGCGCCGACGCAATCAATATTTCCGCTTCGACCAGCAGCGTGGTGAAGGGCGAAACCTTGCTGGATACGGTGAAGAACCTGCAGGCGATGGCCCCGGACATCATTGTCATCAGGCATGCCTGCGTCGGGGCGCCGCACCTGATTGCCTCCCGGGTTGACGCCCGGGTGGTGAATGCCGGCGACGGAGCCAATGAGCATCCCAGCCAGGCATTGCTGGATCTTTTAACCATCCGCGAACACAAGAAAAACTTTGCCGGCCTCAAGGTGGCAATTATTGGCGATATTGCCCACAGCCGGGTAGCCCGCTCCAATATGCACGCCTTGCCCCTCCTGGGGGCCGAGGTCCGGGTGTGCGGTCCGCCGACCATGCTGCCCCTGCGGATGGATGCCTTCCCCGGGGTGAGCACCTGCGCCAGCCCCGAAGAAGCCCTTGAAGGGGTTGACGTGGTCATGATGCTGCGCATTCAGCTGGAGCGTCAGGACCGGACGCTGTTTCCTTCGGTGAATGAGTACGCCCGGCTTTTTGGCTTGAATGCCAGCCGGCTGAAGCTGGCAAAAAAGGACGCGATTGTCATGCATCCCGGGCCCATGAACCGGGGGGTGGAAATCTCCTCGGCGGTGGCTGACGGAGAACGTTCGGTGATTCTCGACCAGGTTGAAAACGGGGTGGCGGTGCGCATGGCGATTCTGTATCTTTTGGGAGGCATTGCGGAATGAAACGGATATTGCTGCAGGGAGGACGGGTGATAGATCCCGGGAGCAGCCTTGATCAAACCCTGGACATCCTGCTTGCTGATGGTGCGGTGGCCGAAATCGGCCGGGATTTACGGCTGGATGAAGGCGCCGGAACCACGATTCAGGCCAGGGGCTGGTGGATTATGCCCGGGGCCATTGACATGCACACCCATCTGCGGGAGCCCGGCCAGGAATACAAGGAAACGATTTTGAGCGGCGCCCGGGCCGCTGCCGCCGGCGGCTTTACCAGCATCGCCTGCATGGCCAATACCCATCCGGTGAACGACTGCGCCGCCGTGACCCGCTTCATTTGTGAACAGGCCCGGCAGGCGCCGGTGAATGTCTTTCCCATCGGTTCGGTGACCGTCGGCATGCAGGGCAAGCAGATGGTTGAGATGGGGGATATGGCTGCCGCCGGGGCTGTCGCCTTTTCCGAGGATGGCAAAACAGTTGAAAACACCAAGCTTTACCGTCACGCGCTGGAATATGCCGGCAGCCTGAATCGACCGGTTGTCTGCCACTGCCAGGACAATTACCTTTTTGCCGACGGGGTTGTCCATGAAGGGGAAATCTCTTCCATGTATGGATTTCCCGGGATTCCTTCGCTGGCCGAGGAGCTTGACATCGCCCGCTGCATCCTGCTGGCCGAATTTCTCGACCTTCCCGTACACATCGCCCATGTCAGCACCCGGGGAGCCGTGGCGCTGATTGCCCGGGCCAAGGAGCGGGGCGTCCGGGTAACGGCCGAGGCGACGCCCCATCATTTTACCCTGGACCATCGGGCGGTTGCCGATATTTATTACCGCGAGGACCTTGACTATGCCGTCAGGAGGCAGTATGCCTGCTTCAATCCCAACACCAAAATGAGCCCGCCCCTGCGGGAACCTGAGGATGTGGCGGCGATCAAGGAGGGACTTCGTTCCGGGGTTATTGACGTAATTGCCACCGACCACGCTCCCCATGAACAAACGGAAAAGGAAGTGGAATACCAGTACGCGCCGTTTGGCATCGTCGGGCTGGAAACCGCCCTGCCTTTGACCCTGATGCTGGTGCGTGAGGGGATTTTGACCCCGCTGGAGATGGCTGAGCGGCTCAGTACGGCCCCGGCCGGGATTCTGGGCCTGGCAAAAAAAGGCAGCCTGGAAGTGGGCATGGACGCCGACCTGACGGTCATCGATCCTGACTGCCGATGGGTGGTCGATAAAGATAAGTTTCAATCATTGAGCTGCAATACGCCGTTTGACGGCTGGCGGGTGCAGGGCAGGGCAGTGTTGACCATTGTGGGCGGGAACGTGGTGCATGCCGC
>JAOZRP010000492.1 GCA_029940125.1 bacterium | reverse complement strand
TCCACCAGGGCCATAAGATGCCGTGAGAACGCTTCCAGAGAGGCGTCATAGTCGGACATGCTTTTCAGCATGGATGCCGAGATGGGAAACATGACGCCCCCCGGCGTAAAGCCTCGGCGGGCAAGAATGTTGTGGATCAGGAAACGGTGGATTCGACCATTGCCGTCTTCGAACGGGTGCAGAAAAACGAACCCATAAGCAATAACTGCAGCGTGAACCACGGGGGACACGCCCCCCTCGTCCATGCGCTGGTGAGCAGCTGCCAGGCCCTCCATCAGGCCGGCCAAATCCTCAGGCTTCGGACAGGCGAAGTGTATCCTTTCCTTCTGCCAGGCGATTGCCTCTCCGACATAGTTCTGGCTCGTCCGGTAGTCGGATTCGCGAAACCGTGGTTCGACAATGCGATTCTGAAGCTCGATCAGGCGCGGTTTTTCGCAGAAGTCTTCCTGCTCGGCCAGTTGAAGCAGCGCTACAAATCGCTCGGTTCTGGTCGATGTGGGCTTGATATGTTCGATCTCAAAAGATGATTTTGTCTCTTTGGCGTACAGATAGCCGAGCGCCCTCCTCAGCAGTTCCGGGGAATAGCTGGCCACCACCCTGCGGCACTGCTTGGGAAGATCGGCGGTTTCAAAATTGCGAAGGGTTTCAGTACGGCGAACCGCTGGGCAAAATCGCGGGTCGCCCAGCAAATTATCGTTGATTCGCTGGCGACGAATCCGGCGGGCTGGGCTGACCGTGTAGTATTCATCCGGTTCAAGCAGATCAATGTAGTTGCCCCGCTTCACGTCGTCGAGCGGCAGCGTTTTTCCGGTCAGAAACTCGTACAGATACCACAGCCTTCTCGCGTATTTTCCGGTTGGCTTGGAGCGGATATATTCGAGAAAATCTTCCTCTGCAATTTCCTGAAACAGGCTGGCGAGGATTGCGAGATTCGTCCCGTCATATTTGAGTGCAAATTCAAGATGATCACCCAGTGCATCCCCCGGCCAGTACTTGGGCGGATATACTTCTTCAACAATGTCTCCGCTTGCGTCGATCCGGTGGATGCCGCTGGTAGTCACCAGGGATCTGTGCCAATTTGGAATAACATCGAGGTCATATTGCTCGATGAGTGCCGCGTACCCTGCAAGCCTGTCAATTGATCTATTCTGATCGTTTTCAGTCATGACTTCCTCCCTGCCGGCGCCTCATTACGCCACGGCAGTCAAGCGGAAAAAATATTATAGCTCAAGAATTATCGTTATATTTTAGCATAAGTCAAGAAAAATAATTACAAACACCATTTTTTAGCACTCAGACCCGCCGGGAAAAATAGTTATGGTACCAGAAAAACGGTTGCAAAACAGGTTTGCAGAGGAAATATCGTTACTCCAGGGTTGTTTAGTGCCTTACCCCTGAAAGGCTGTCAAAAAAAACAAGAAATTGTCGGGGATGCTTAAGGATGTTCGGGCATGGCTCATAGCGGTTTTGGCCGCCGAACGAATCACACGATGTGCCGCGAGAATGAGCGAGAGCCATGCCGGAACATCCTGATACCCTGATTTGGGTTGCGGGCGCCAAGCCCGCCTTGGAATCTTCCTGACGGCTGCCGCCAACGGCCACCGCTAAAAGCTAATCGCTGT
>JAOZRP010000169.1 GCA_029940125.1 bacterium | reverse complement strand
AAGGATACATGGACAAGCCTGAACTGCTGGCTCCGGCCGGCAACCTTGAAGCCTTTTTTGCCGCCCTGGACGCCGGGGCCGACGCCATTTACTTAGGGGGCAAGGAATTCGGCGCCCGGCAGCGGGCCAAGAATTTCTCCCACTTTGAGCTGGAGCGCCTGGTTGCCTACGCCCACCGCCGGAATGTCAAAATCTACGTGACGGTCAACACCCTGCTGAAAGAGCGGGAGCTGGCTTCCCTGTACCGCTTTCTGAATTTTCTGCGGGACATTGGCGTGGACGCGGTTATTGTCCAGGATCCCGGCGTCATTTTCCTGGTGCGCCGCGACTTTCCCGAACTTCCGGTCCATGTCTCCACCCAGCTGAGCATCCATAATGCCATGGGAGTGAACGTGCTTGGCCGCCTGGGCTGCAAGCGGGTGGTGCTGGCCCGGGAGCTGTCCCTGGCTGAGATTGCCGCCGTCCGTGGGGAAACGGAAACCGAACTGGAAGTTTTCGTGTTTGGCGCTTTGTGCCTGTCCATTGCCGGCCAGTGCCTGTTCAGCAGCTTTTTCGGCGGCCAGAGCGGCAACCGGGGCCGCTGTACCCAGCCCTGCCGGCGCCTGTACCGCCAGGGCGGTCGCTCCGGGTACTTCCTTTCGCCTTCGGACTTCAGCGCCCTGGAGTTTTTGCCGCAGCTGATGGCCCTGGGGGTGGCTTCCTGCAAGATTGAAGGCCGCCTGAAAAGCTCCCAGTACGTGGGCCGGGTGACCTCGGTGTTCCGCCGGGCCATTGACCTGATCGCCCGCGACGGTGATCTGAAGCCGGAGAAATACCGGGAACTGAACCGGCAGCTGCGTTCGGCCTATTCCCGTCCCCTGACGGCCGCCAACCTTTCCGGCTCCTACCCTGATTCGGTGATCCAGCTTCATCAGCATGGCAGCATGGGAATCCGCGTCGGCAGCGTCGTGGCGGCGGATGGGCCGCACGGCGTGCGGGTGCGTCTTGACGGGGAGATTCTGCCGGGCGACCGGCTGAAGGTGGTCAGCCGCCATGGCGACGGCCGCCGGAATGCTTTTACCGTCAAAACGGTTCGGCCGCTGGCGGGAAAAAATCGATCGCCGGGAAAAGCGGCGGAGGTTTTTCTGGAGGTGCCGGTTGCCTGCCGCCGGGGTGATAGCCTGGTGAAGGTCGGGAGCAAGGATTCCTACAGCAGCCGGGGAGCGAAGTACTGGCTGGAGAAGTTGAAGCGGGAAGTTGAGCCATCCGGGCGAAAAGGCAAAAAAGTTGTTCGCTACGATACCGCCCGGCTGGCGGTCTTTTTCCCGCCGCCGGCAGACGTTCCCGTGAAGCTGCGGGCCTGGCAGTTGAAAGTGGCGTCCTGGGAGCACCTGCAGCACTTTTCCCGGGAGCGCGGCTATGACCTGGTGGTGGAGTTGAATCGCCGGGTTGTCCATCGCCTGGCCGGCCATGAGCGCCGGGTTTATCAGCAGCATCCCCACCTGATCTGGAGCCTGCCGGCAATTCATTTCCCCGGCAGCGAACCAAAGTTGGCCGGCGAGGTTCAAAGACTGCTCAAAGCCGGCTTCCGGCGTTTTCAGCTCAACAACCTTGGCCAGGTCCACTTGTTTGAGCGTTTCGGCGAACAGGGCGTCAGCCTCTATGCCGGCGCGCAGCTGCCGGCTGCCAACCTGGCTGCCGTTGCCGCCTACCGCTCTCTGGGTTTTGCCGCCGTTTGCCTGTCGCCGGAGATGGACCGCGAAAGCATCGAAGCCGTCTGCCGCCAGGTGCCGAAAACCATGAAGTTGGTTTTGCTGGTTTTTGCTTTCCTGCCCCTGCTGCCAACCAGGATGCCCCTGCCGCTGAGCCGGAAGAAAATGCCGCTGACCTCTCCCCGCGGTGAGTCGCTGTTCCCCTGTTTTCGCGATGGTCTGACACATCTGGTTTCCGACCGGCCTTTTTCCCTGGTGGACCGGTTTTCCTCCCTGCCGGGAACGGACCTGGTGACGCGATGCATCGATTTTTCCTTCTATCCTCCCGGTTTTAACCCGGCTTCGCAGTTGGCGAAAATTCGCCGGGGGAAGACGATTTTGCCAAGTACATCATTCAATTACGGACGAAAATGGGATTAAAAAGAAAAAATTAGGAGCAAATAAGGCTGTCTTTCCGAAATTTCCCCTCCCCATTCCTTTATAAAGCTAATAATAATTAATAATAAGGCTTGATTTTTCTTGCGAACCACTGTAATATTCGCTTCGTTAGCACTCTTTAAGAGTGAGTGCTAACAAGAGAAGGCTGCCGGCGAAGTGCAAGGAAATTCTCTTGGTCAGCCGTGATGAAAATCAGCAAACACTAACCATGGAATTCTTTAAAGAAGACATGCAAGCAAGGAGGAAAAAGATGAAGATCAGACCTTTGCAGGACAGACTGATTGTCAAGAGGCTTGAAGAAGAGGAAAAAACCAAGGGTGGAATCATTATCCCCGACGCGGCGAAGGAAAAACCCATGCAGGGTGAGGTTATCGCCGTGGGCAAGGGCAAAATAACCGACGAAGGCAAAGCACTGCCGTTGGATGTGAAAGCCGGCGACCGGATTCTGTTTGGCAAGTATGCCGGGACCGAAATCAAGATTGACGGTGAGGAATACCTCATCATGCGCGAGGATGACGTCCTGGGTGTGCTGGAATAGAGTTTTTTTGAAGTCGCGGAAGCGATTAACAACCGGTTGAAATCACAAAATGTGGATAAATATCGTATCATAAGGAGGATGTTGAAAAATGGCTGCAAAAGAACTTAAATTTGCTCAGGAAGGCAGGAATTCGATTCTGGCCGGCCTGAATGTTTTGGCGGACGCGGTGAAAGTGACTCTGGGTCCTAAAGGTCGCAACGTTATCATTGACAAATCCTTTGGCTCTCCCAACATTACCAAGGACGGGGTAACGGTGGCCAAGGAAATCGAGCTGGAAGACAAGTTTGAAAACATGGGCGCCCAGCTGGTGAAGGAAGTGGCCAGCAAAACCAGCGACGTGGCTGGTGACGGGACCACGACGGCGACGGTGCTGGCCCAGGCCATCTACCGTGAAGGTTCCAAGATGGTGGCCGCCGGTGCCAACCCGATGGAGTTGAAACGGGGCATCGACATGGCGGTTGCCAATATCGTCGACACCTTGAAGGACATGAGCAATCCGACTGAAACCCACAAGGAAATCGCCCAGGTGGGAACCATCTCCGCCAACGGGGATGAAACCATCGGCAACATCATCGCCGAGGCCATGGACAAAGTGGGCAAGGAAGGGGTGATCACCGTTGAGGAAGCCAAGGGGATGGAGACTTCCCTTGACATCGTTGAAGGGATGCAGTTCGACCGCGGTTATCTTTCTCCTTACTTTGTCACCGACCCGGAACGGATGGAAGCCATCCTGGAAGATCCTTACATCCTGATTCACGACAAGAAAATCAGCAACATGAAAGATCTGCTGCCGATCCTGGAGCAGATTGCCAAGGCCAGCAAGCCTTTCCTGCTGATTGCCGAGGATATTGACGGTGAAGCCCTGGCCACCCTGGTGGTCAACAAGCTGCGGGGCACCTTGAACTGCGTCGCGGTCAAGGCTCCCGGCTTCGGCGACCGGCGCAAAGCCATGCTGCAGGACATTGCCGTTCTGACCGGCGGTCAGGTCATTTCCGAGGAAGTTGGTCTGAAGCTGGAAAATGCGACCCTGAATGATCTTGGTCAGGCCAAGCGGATTACCATTGACAAGGACAATACCACCATTGTTGACGGCGCCGGCACCCAGGATGACATCCAGGCCCGGGTAAAACAGATTCGGGTGCAGATCGAGGAAACCACTTCCGACTATGACCGGGAAAAGCTGCAGGAGCGCCTGGCTAAATTGATCGGCGGCGTGGCGGTGATTAACGTTGGTGCGGCCACCGAAACCGAAATGAAGGAAAAGAAAGCCCGCGTTGAAGACGCCCTGAACGCGACCCGGGCGGCGGTTGAGGAAGGCATCGTTCCCGGCGGCGGCGTGGCCCTGCTGCGGACCATCTCGGCCCTGGACAACCTGAAAGACCTGACCCATGACGAGGAGATGGGTGTGAATATCATCCGTCGCTCCCTGGAAGAACCGGTACGGCAGATTGTCAACAACGCCGGCCAGGAGGGTTCCGTCATTGTCGAACACCTCAAGAAGGAGAAGGGAGCCTACGGCTATGATGCCTCCAAGGGGGTTTATGTCGACATGTATGAAGCCGGGATTATCGACCCGACCAAGGTTACCCGGACCGCCCTGCAGAACGCGGCCAGCATCTCCGCCTTGATGCTGACCACCGAATGCATGGTGGCGGAAAAGCCTGAAAAGGATGCCGGTGCCGGTATGGGCGGCGGTATGCCCGGCGGCGGCATGGGTGGCATGGGCGGCATGGGCGGCATGATGTAATCGCCGTCGTTGTCGCTGTTGTTAATGTAAATTGTCAAAAGCTTGAAAACCCCCTGGCCTTGACGGCCAGGGGGTTTTTTTGTCCGGTGGATGTGGGGGAAGATTTTTTTTGGTTATTCGTGCTTGAGGACGGCGTCACCCATTTCAGCGAAAGAGAAGTTAAGAAAGATGTGGCTGCCGATGTAGTCAAGGACCCGCATGTCGTTTTTCCCGCCCAGGTCCTGGGAGACCAGCTCAAAATAGTTGCCGTATTTTTTCCGGCAGGTTTCGATCGGGACTTCGTAGAGGATGAATTTTTTGATATTTTTGCTTTCCAGTTTGGCGATGAAGTCGGGGTCCGTCAATGAACCGTAGCTGGTCAGGATGAGAATCGGTCCGGTACCGGTAAACAGTATGGCTGCTTTCATGGCGTATCCTCCTTATCTGGTCCTGATGGATCATTATTTTTCCCTTCTATTCATTACCATAGCAGGGAATCGGGGTTTGTCAAGAATCCGGGGGGATGATTCCTTTTCCGGCAAAACAGGAGTTTTGGCGAGTGGGTTAAAAAGATTGACAAAAGTGGAGATATTTTTGATAATCTAGCGATCAAGCTCGGCACCTGGTGATGCTTGATGCTTTACCCCCGGTAGGTGTGGAAAGAGCCGGATATTTCGATGAAATGAATTCATGTACCACAAACTGACAGCAGAGGAACAAATGAAACAGCAGGCGGATATTGTGACCATCGATCGTCAGGGGCGCTGGTGGTATGAGGGACGGCAGATTATCCATCCCGACGTGCTGGCTCTTTTCAAACAGTCATTGAAAAAAGATGCCTTGACCGGTGAACTTTGCATTCATTACCGTGACCAGACGCTTCCCGTGGAGGTGGAAAGCTGCCCCTTCTTTGTTCGGGATATTCGGGTTGCCCGGGACGCGGCGGGAAGCTTGCAGGGCGTTACCCTGCTTCTCGACGATGAAACGGAAGAGGCGCTGGACCCGGAAAGTCTCAGGCTGAATGGTCATGGCGTGTTGGAAGCAACAGTAAAAAAAGGAGAATTTACCGCCTGCTGCCTGCCAACGGCGCACTTTCGGCTGGCCGGGCTGTTTGAAGAAAGCGGCGCCGGCGGCTTTCAGCTGAAGCTTGGGGGAAAAGCATATCCTGTTCTCCCGTCGCCTTCCTGAACTTCCCCCTGTTTTTTCAACCATGGACGTCCGTTGTGGCTACGCCGGCGAGACCCAGATGATATGGGATTTGCTGACCACGTAGGTAAGCCCTTCCCGCCCCTGTTTGGTGGTGGCGTTGAAGACGACAATGAACGGGCTTTCCCCTTTGGTGAACAAATCGCTCAGGCGGTTGGCGCCGCCCTCGGCAAGCAGGTTGACTTCGCCGTATATCATCGAGCCGTCGGAAAGCTTCATCTTAACGGCTTCTCTCTTGATTTGATGTTTTATTTCCGTCATGAGAACCTCGCGGGAAAATAAGTGTGGTCAAATCCTTTAAT
>JAOZRP010000168.1 GCA_029940125.1 bacterium | reverse complement strand
GGGAAATCATGCCGACAATCCGACGGGGATTGTCCTTGTCAACCACCGGCAAGTCGTCAATATTGCGATAGCCGATCTTTTTCAGGGCGTCGTCAAGATTGTCATCGGCGGTAACCGTTATCACCCGACTGACCGCCAGTTCCTTGGCGACGATCAATTCTTCCAGTCCCTGCTCATACACCAGTTCCCGGAGATCCTGCAGGCTCAGGATGCCGCTTAACAAACCATCCCGGTCAACCACGGGGAACGTGGTACGGCGGGACCGGGGCAGGAACTGGAGAATAGTCTTCAGTTTCATGTCCTCGGGAATGGTTTCCACCGGCCCGGCCTCCATGACATCACCAACCAGGATGGAACGCAAAACGTTTACTTCCCGGCCGCCTTCCAGGTGGATGCCTTCCCGAGCCAGGCCGTAGGTATCGATGCCTTCCTGTTCCAGGCTGCGGGCAATAAGCGTCCCGATAACCGTGGCAAACATGGCCGGCAGAATAATCTGATAGGCCCCGGTCAACTCATAGGCCAGAAAGATCGAGGTCATGGGAGCGTGGGTAACGGCAGACAAAAAGGCTCCCATGGCCACAATCGCGTAGCCGTCATAGTTGCTGACCACCCCGGGAAGGAACAGGTGACTGAGACCGCCGCAGGTTTCGCCGATCATGGTGCCGATGAAAAGAATCGGGGCAAACAGACCGCCGGCACCCCCGGAACCCATAGTAATCGAAGTTGCCAGCATTTTCATGAAAATCAGCGGCAGGACGACATACCAGACCGTCGGCTGCCGCAGCACCTCACCCATGTAGGGGTAGACGTCGCCCATGACCTTGGGAAACGCCAGGCCAATAACCCCGATCAAAAAGCCACCCATGATTGGTTTCAGCCAGAAAGGTACGGAAAGATCCCGAAAAAAATCCTGGACCCAGTAGAAAAAGCGGATGAAGAGCACGGCCAGAACACCGATAATAATCCCCATCACCACATACATCAACAATTCCCAGTTGCTGCTCAACGTGAATGCCGGCACCGAAAAGAAAGCGGCCTTGCTGTAAACCAGGCGGGTGAAAACCACCGCCGTGGCCGAAGAGATAACAATCGGGGCAAAAACCGCCAGGTCCATTTCGCCCATCAAAATAATTTCCAGGGCAAAAAAGACGCCGGTAATCGGGGCATTGAAGGTGGCGGCAATGCCGCCGGCCACCCCGCAGGCAATCAGCAGTTTTATCCGCTTGGCTCCGAAGGAGAAAAGCTGGCCGACGATATATCCCAGCGTGCCGCCGATTACGGCAATGGGACCTTCCTGCCCGGCCGACCCGCCGGTGCCGATGGTAATGGCCGGGGCAATCATTTTAATCAAAACGCCCCGCTTTTTCAGGACGCCGCTGCCCAGGTTGATGGTTTTAAGGAAATTGGGCAGGCCATAACCGGAAGCCTGGCCGGGAAACATCATTTCCAAAGGAACAATCAAAGCACCGCCGATCATGGGCAGCAAGGGCAGCAGAAAACGATGGAAGCCACCGTCGCCGATATGCAGGAATTCGTAGCCGGTCATGAAAATATATTCATGACAAAGTTCGATGCTCTTCCGCAAGCCCAAATTCCCAAGGCCGCTCAGCAAACCGATGATGACGGCGAGAAAAATGAAAAAATAGTTCTCGGAAATGGAAAGCCGCCGTTTCAGCCGGACGATGGCATTCTGGAAACGGAGAATGAAAGGCGATAAAGGCATAAGGGAAAAACAACCTGTAAAATGGGATAAATATTACTTGAAAAAACGTCGCAAAACCGCAGCAGAACTAGGCAGAAAAAACCGTTCCTGTCAATCAAAAGGAAAGAAGACAGAAAACCGTATTTCTGACAGGTGGATGCTTTTCTGTCTGAAATACGGTGACTGTTTATATATGCGCGGCGAAAAATGAAAACTCACACTAAAGCCGTCGGCACATCAACATCTCCCATGGATATAATCCTGCAGGTATTTGATCGTCGTTTTCTGCTCCTTGGTCAGCTGTCGGGTCAAATCAAGGATGGAAATAACCCCGACCAGGGAGCCATCATCCATCACCGGAAGATGGCGGCAGGATTTCTCCACCATCATGCCCATGCATTCTTCTACCGACAGGTCAGGGGTGGCACAGATAACTTTATCGGTCATAATTTCTTCCACCATGGTGGTGTTGGAGGCCTTGCCCTGCAGGATTACTTTGCGCAAATAATCGCGTTCGGTAATGATACCAGCTATTTCCCGACCATCCATAACCACCAAACCGCTAACATTATTGTCAGACATTTTTTTGATGGCTTCCAGTACGGTGGTATTCCGATCAACGGTAAAAACTTTCTTTCCTTTTTCCTTGAGTACATCAGCCACTTTTGCCATGGTCTCACTCCCGCTCTGATTTCAACCTTGCTGCCGTCCCTAATGGCAGTTACCCACTAAAAATAATCCCCTGACCGTATCAAGTCAAGTTTTAATTGGGTTTTTATCCGGAAATGAGACAACGACTTTATTCAACCGTGACACTTTTGGCCAGATTGCGGGGCTGATCCACGTCCGTTCCTTTGAAAACAGCGGTGTAATAAGCCAAAAGCTGCAGCGGGATAACATAGACCAGCGGATTCAAGATTTCTCCCGGTTCTTCAATTTTGACAACTTCATGACTGAGATCGGCAAGACGTTTGTCGGTGGAAGCGGTAAAAGCGATGACCCGCCCGTCCCGGGCAACCACTTCCTGCAGGTTGCTGACCACCTTTTCATAATGATGATCATGGGGCGCCAGGATCACCACCGGCATATTTTCATCAATAAGGGCAATGGGGCCGTGCTTCATTTCCCCGGCCGGATAGCCTTCGGCGTGAATATAGGAAATCTCCTTCAATTTCAGCGCCCCTTCCAAGGCAATGGGATAGTTCAATCCCCGGGCCAGGAACAGGTAGTCGGAAGCATGGTGATAGGTCCTGGCAATCTGTTCCAAACGGGGTGCCAAGATCAGTGATTTTTCCAGCAGCGCCGGCAGTTTCAGCAAAGCCTCAACATTTTCAGCAATTTCTTCGTCATCCATAGTTTTTCTGGCCGCCGCCATATCCAAAGCCAAGAGCATCAGACAGGCCAACTGGGTTGTAAAGGCCTTGGTGGAAGCGACGCCGATTTCCGGTCCGGCATAGGTATACATCACCCCGTCGGACTGGCGTGAAATGCTGCTGCCCATAACGTTGCAGATGGAGAGAATTTTCGCTCCCTTGTCCTTGCCCTCCCGCAGGGCTGCCAGGGTATCGGCCGTTTCACCCGACTGGGAAATCCCTATCAGCAGGGTTCCCTCTTCAACCAGCGGGTCCCGATACCTGAACTCGGAAGCGATGTCGATTTCGGTCGGAATCCTGGCCAGTCGCTCCAGCCAGAACTTCCCCACCAGGCCGGCATGCCAGGAAGTCCCGCAGGCCAGAATCATGATTTTTTTCACCGCCCTCCAGTCGGCCGGCGTGAATCCGGTCTCCTGCAGATCAGTTTTCCGGCGATCCTCGGAGATTCTACCCAGCAGGGTGTTGCTGACCGCCTGGGGCTGCTCAAAGATCTCTTTCAGCATGAAATGCTTGTAGCCGCCTTTTTCGGCCATGATCGGGTCCCAGGCAATCTGGTGGACTTCCTTCTGCTGTTCCCGGCCGTCCGCCACCGTCATGATCGTCATGCCGGCCGGACTGCAGACCGCCATTTCATCGTCGTCCAGGAAAATAACCTCCCGGGAATAGGCCAGGAGCGCCGGGATGTCGGAGGCAATGTAATACTCCCCTTGCTGCGACCCGTGGGCTACCACCAGGGGGCTGCCCTTCCGCGCCGCAATCAGCATCTCCGGCTCCTGTTCGTACATGATTCCCAGGGCGAACGCGCCCCGGACCTGATTCAATGCCGCCCGGACGGCCTGGCAAAAGTCCAGTCCCCGGGCCAGTTCCCGGGCAATCAGGTGGCTGATGATTTCGGTGTCGGTCTCCGAGGAAAAGCGGTGCCCCGCCGCCGCCAGTTCTTCGCGCAGGGCAATATAGTTTTCCACGATGCCGTTATGAACCACCACCACGCCTTCATAGACATGGGGATGGGCATTGGGTTCCGTCGGCCGACCGTGGGTGGCCCAGCGGGTATGGCCAATGGCGGGAGAACCGGAAAGTTCGGAAGCAAAAAGCTTTTTCTCCAGCTCCCGCAGTTTGCCGACACTGCGGTTGATGGTTATCCGCCCGTCCTGGAAGGTTGCCACCCCGGCCGAATCATAGCCCCGGTATTCCAGTTTCTGGAGTCCATCCATCACCACCGGCACCCCATCCTGGGGCCCCATGTAACCAACGATTCCACACATATCCTATTCCTTCCCTTTCCCGGCCCTCGAAGCCATCCCCCGATTGGGGTAAATGGTCTGCCGACTCCTGGAGGTTACCACGGCATTTTCCGGCACGTCCTTGGTTACCGTACTGCCGGCGCCAACCAGGGCGTTCTTCCCGATATGAACCGGGGCCACAAACTGGCTGTCGCTGCCGACAAAAACCCCGTCTTCAATAATGGTCTGGTATTTTTTGAAGCCGTCATAATTGCAGGTAATCGTCCCAGCACCGATATTGACGCCGCTGCCAACCGTCGCGTCGCCAATATAGGAAAGATGAGACGCCTTGCTGCCGTTGCCGATTTCGGCTTTTTTCACCTCGACAAAATTGCCGATTTTGACCTTTTCATGCAGGATGGTTCCCGGCCGCAGGCGGGCAAAGGGACCAATCTGGGCCCCGGCTTCAACCTTCGCCTGCTCCAGCACCGAGTAGGGAAGAACGTCTACCCCGTCGCCCAGCTGTACATCCTGCAGAATTGCGCCTTCGCCAAGGTGACAACCGGAGCCAACAACCGTTTTCCCCTTCAGGGAAACCCCTTTTTCAATGGTCGTGTCCATGCCGATGGTCACTTCCGGTTCGATGTCAACCAGGTCCGGGAACCTGATCGTCACCCCGGCTGCCTGCCATTGCTTCCGGATCCGGTCAGCCAGCAAGACCTCGGCCCGGCTGAGCTGCTCCCGGTCGTTAATCCCCATGATCTCATCCGGATCGGCCACGTCGAAAAAAATCACCTTCCGGTTTGACTGGTACGCTTCCGCAACCATGTCGGTCAAGTAATATTCACCCTGAGCGTTGTCGCAGTCAATTCCCGCCAGGGCCTGGCGGAGAAAATCGGCATCAACGCAATAAATTCCCGAATTTATCCGGCGGATATCCAGCTCCGCTGGGGAAGCATCACGCGCCTCGACTATTTTTTCCAGGTTGCCGGCCGCATCAAGCACCAGCCGTCCGTAGGCTTCCCCGTCCGGCAGAACCGCGCTCAGGACACTGACCACCGACCGACTCTGCTGGTGCCTGGTCACCAATTCTTCAAGGGTTTTTGCCCGCAACAGGGGAACGTCTCCACAGACAATAAGAACGTTCCCGGAAAAACCTTCAAGCCCGGTCAAAGCGGCTGCCGCCGCGTCCGCCGTGCCTTTTTGTTCCCGCTGCCAGGCAAAACTCAGCCCGGGCCAGTCATTGAAAAAATCCATGATTTCCTGGCCGCCGCTGCCAATGACAACCACCTGCCGGTCAATATTCAGTTCCCGCAGGGTCCGCAAAGGATAGCTGAGCAGAGGAAGACCCAAGAGAGGATGCAGCATCTTTGTCAATGCCGACTTCATCCGGGTGCCTTTGCCCGCCGCCAGAACCATCGCCGCCACTTGATCCATGAAAACCTCCAAGATTCTATTAGCCTGCTACTCGTCAACCGGGGAAAACACCGGCTGCATAAGCAAAATATATACTTTTACCTTTTCGACGATTACCAGATAAAATTTATTATAAATTAACAGTAGTGTCCGGCACGCTTTTTCGCTGTTTTAAAGTCGGCAACCGGT
>JAOZRP010000491.1 GCA_029940125.1 bacterium | reverse complement strand
GGAATGCGGCGCTTATCTTTAATCCTTGCACTTTGAAATGTTTTGTATTAATAACTTATTGTGAATGTGGGATTTAGCCTTTTTCCCGCTACCGTTGTCGTTGTTTCTCCTAGGCATTGGATTTATAAAGTTTGAGACCTGGCCGTCAGGGGCTTGAGCCGGACAATGACGGATTTTGACCACCGTCTGGTAGGAACCTTTGAGTTGCGATTCAGTTTTTCCGGAAGCTACCAAGAGCCTTTTCGCATTCGGAAAAAGGTATTTGTTTTCTCTTTGGCGGGGACGACCCCGGTAAAATGAAGGATGTGTGAATGAAAAATCAGTCAGCCGATTACCGAAGAAAACAGGGATGGTTGAAACGCAATGTTTTATTGGTTGCCTTGTTGTGGACAGGCGTTATCGCCGGTCTGTTGGCTTGGAATCTGCGGGAACAGAGAGATCATTTGCTGGAATCAGTGACCGGGTATGCTCGTTATACTTACAATAAAGATGTGGTATATCGACGCTGGGTGGCTTCTCATGGGGGGGTGTATGTGCCGGCAACGGCGACGACGCCGCCCAACCCTTACCTGGCCAGGATTCCCCATCGGGACGTGGTGACCGCCGAGGGGATGAAATTGACCCTGATCAATCCTGCTTACATGACCCGGCAGGTTTACGCCCTGGGGCGGGAGCAATATGGCTTCCGGGGGCATATTACCAGTCTCAAGCCCCTGCGGTCGGAAAACTATCCAGATCCCTGGGAAAAAAAGGCTCTGCTCTCTTTTGAAAACGGTGTTCAAGAGGTGGTTGAGGTCAGTCGGTTGAACGGGGATCGTTATCTGCGGTTGATGCGGCCGTTGATGGCGGAAAAAGGCTGTCTGAAATGTCACGTTGATCAGGGGTACAAGCTTGGAGACATTCGAGGCGGGGTCAGCGTCAGTATCAACCTGGAGCCAATTCTGGCCGTGGCTGTCGGACACTGGTGGGATGTTGCTTATACCTATGGAGCGATCTGGTTGCTGGGATTGGTGGGAATATATTTTAGCTTTTTAAGATTCAACCGACATTTTTCCCAGTTGGAAAAGCAAAAAAACTTGTTACAGCAGACAAGGGATCATTTTAAAAATTTTTACCAACTGGCACCAGTGCCTTTTCAGTCTCTGTACGAAGATGGTATGATTCTGGAGGTCAACAATCGTTGGCTTGATATCCTTGGTTACCAAGTTGATGAGGTGATTGGTAAACCTTTTGTGGATTTTCTTGCTTCGGAATCGGTGGATGAGTTTTTGCGACAATACGCCCGTTTAAAAAAAGATGTTGGACATCTTGAGGGTGTGCTTCTGGATATCAAACACCGGGATGGGCGGATCATCAAGGGCAGGTATTATGGTCAGGCGGAACTGGATGACCAAGGGGGGTTCCGGCGTTCTCTCTGTGTGTTTTACGATGTTACTGAAAGGGTGAAACAACGGGAGACCATTGCCAAGCTGAAACAGCGAAATGAAGCTATTCTCATGGCCGCCGGCGAAGGAATTATCGGCCTGGATAAAGAACGAAAGCCCATGTTTGTCAATTTGGCCGCGGCTGAAATGTTTGGTTGTTCTCCGGAGGAATTATTGGGTCAGGACAGTCATGAAACCTGGCA
>JAOZRP010000490.1 GCA_029940125.1 bacterium | reverse complement strand
ATTTCTTGTTTTTTGCACCCCTCAAGGGGGTACTGAAAAGAGTGACAGCATTTCAAACGTAAGGTACTAACATTTGTCAGCGATCAGCTTTCAGCAAAACATTGAAGCAGCAGCTTGTGAAGCTGAAAGCTGAAGGCTGACAGCTCATCCGGAAACAGCAGTTTCCAGATGAACACTAGCATAGGAGTTTACGGATGAAAAGTCAACAGCCGGGGACCGGGTTGAACGTGGAAGAAACCGGGAGGTCAACGGCGGAAAAGTTTCTGCGGCTTCGGGAAGTTATCCGCCGGCTGCGGGCCCCGGGGGGCTGTCCCTGGGATCGCGAACAGGATTTTGCTTCCATGAAGCCGCGCTTTCTGGAGGAAGTCTACGAACTGGTCGACGCGCTGGAGCAGGGCGACGCCGGCGGGATGCGGGAAGAGCTCGGCGATCTTTTTTTTCACCTGCTGTTCATGGCCCTGCTGGGTGAGGAAAAACATGACTGGACCCTTGGCGACATCCTTGACGGCATTGCCGAGAAGCTGATCCGGCGGCACCCGCATGTCTTTGCCCGGTCGGGGAAGATTGAAGACAGTTCCCAGGTGATAACCCAGTGGGACGAGATCAAGAAACAGGTGGAAGGGAAAAATTACCAGTCGCTGCTGGACAACGTTCCCCGGTCGCTGCCGCCCCTGCAGAAGGCCTATGTGTACGGCAAAAAAGGCCGCAAGGTGGGTTTCGACTGGCCGTCGGCGGCCGAAGTGCTGCCCAAGGTTCATGAAGAACTTCGGGAGGTGGAGGAGGCCATGGCCGGGAATGACCGGGAGGCCCTGGCCGAGGAGCTCGGCGACCTTTTCCTGGTTTTGACCAGCCTGGCCAGACTGCTCGAATTTGAGCCGGAAGGCCTGGTCCGGGCCGCCAACCGGAAGTTTGACTACCGGTTCAGGGAGATGGAAAGAATGGTCGCTGAAAGGGGAACTTCCCTCGAGAAGTTGAGCCTGGAGGAAAAGGAATCTTTATGGCAGGCGGCGAAGAAATGATTGGCATGGAAGCCTTATTTATGAGTTTTCTGCTCAGATATGTGGTGCCTGTGAATAACTTGGTGAAAACGGGATTAATGTGTGGTAATTATTAAGAAAAAATAAATTACCCGCCCGTGTTCTTGATAAATATATAATGATTACAAATAGTTGCGTTGGCTGGGGTAAAATTATAAGCATTACAATGGTTTTTGTCGTTTTCCACAGGTAGTGTGGAATACTTGTGGATAAGTTTGTTGGCAACCTGTGTGCGGTTTCCTATCGTATTGAAATTAAGCTGAATTTTTCCCAGACTGAAAAATCAAGCAATAAGCTTATGGGTATATGGCGATATGGAGTCGGTAAAAAGTTGACGGATTTAGAGTGTATTGACATTGACAGGAGAGCGGTTTCAATGGTAGTAAGTTGCCCTGCCATGTTGTCTGCCTAAGGGTTTTTCAGCCGCTGGATATTCGGCCGGGACCTTATTCTTTGTCAATCATATTCCAGGTTGTATTTGTCCGGAAACCTTGGTTTCCGGGCGGGTACTAGGCTCGTGAAGCTGTTGATATACGAAAGGAGACGCAGATGAGAAAATTTAAAAAAGTTTTGATTGCTGTGGACTTTTC
>JAOZRP010000167.1 GCA_029940125.1 bacterium | reverse complement strand
TGCGACCTGCTGGTGGCCAGACAACCCCTGAACCCCGGAGAAAAGCTCTGCTGTCCACGCTGCAATGAAATTTTGCTGGCCCCAAAGCAAAATTCCATCGAACGCAGCCTCGCCCTTTCTTTAACCGGCCTGCTGCTTTTTCCCTATGCCATGTTTATGCCCATCATGACCCTGGACACCATGGGTCTCAAAAACAGCGGCACCATTTTCGACGGCGTCATCTCCACCCTGTCCTCCAAACATATTTTTGTCGGCATCATCCTGGCCCTGACCAGCATCTTTTTCCCGCTGGTCAAGCTTGTTCTGCTCTTTTTGGTCAGCCTGAACCTCAAGCTGAAACGCTATCCCAAGACCCTGCCCCTGATGATGCGCAGCTACATTCACCTGGACGAATGGGGCATGCTGGAAGTTTTTATGATCGGCATTCTGGTA
This sequence comes from bacterium, assembly GCA_029940125.1. Taxonomy (GTDB): domain Bacteria; phylum Desulfobacterota; class Anaeroferrophillalia; order Anaeroferrophillales; family Anaeroferrophillaceae; genus DQWO01. The sequence goes on along the minus strand of JAOZRP010000167.1, from coordinate 5,477 downwards.
ACAATCATTAAGATACACCACATGGCCCATATTCGCTACGACGTCGGCTTTTTCTGCTTCGTTGGACTGATGCTGGTGGCCTTGTGCTCCTCCGTGATGCTTGACGAAGATAAGTACTGGCGCCTGATTGAAAAGGGACAAAAGCGATGAACGACACCCTGCAGGATGCCCCTACCGCCCGCCGCCAGGGGCTGCTTCTCTGCCATGACTGCCACAAGCTTGTCCCGGCTGCTGAAAGCACCGGCACTTGTCCACGCTGCGGGGCGGCGCTGCACCTGCGCAAACCCAATTCCATCAATCGAACCTGGGCCCTGGTGGTCACGGCGGCCATTCTTTCCTTCCCGGCCAACTTCCTCCCGATCATGCGGGTCGACTTCCTCGGCACCCCTGATCTATCAACCATCATGGACGGCATCATCTATTTTTTCAAGGAAGGTTCCTACGGAATCGGTGCGGTCATCCTGACCGCCAGCATTCTGGTTCCCTGCTTCAAAATCATCGGCATGACCCTTATCCTGCTCTCCATCCACTTTCGCTGGCAGAGCTGGCTCAGGCACAAAGCCCTGCTATTCCGCATCATCGAATTTATCGGCCGCTGGTCAATGCTGGACATCTTTGTCATCGCCCTGCTTCAGGTGCTGGTCCATTTTCAAAACCTGACGACCATCGCCGCGGCTCCGGCCGCCCCCTACTTCGCCGGGGTTGTTCTGGCAACCATGTTTGCCGCCATCACCTTCGACCCCCGGCTGCTGTGGGAAGCTTGAAACCAACAACTTGAAATTTCAAATAGTTACAACAATCTAAACCTTTAAATAATTTTCAGGACATTACCATGGAAACACCTGCAGTGGAAAAAGCGGTGGTCAAAAAGAAAAAAGGCATTTCGCCGATCTGGATTCTGCCAATCATCGCCCTGATCATCGGCGGCTGGCTGCTCTATAAAAGCTTCCAGGACGCCGGCGTTGACATCGTGGTTCATTTCCCCACTGCCGAAGGCATTAAAGTTGACAAAACCCAGGTTATCTACAAAGGCATTCCGGTGGGAACCGTTCGCGACATTGTTATCCATCCCGAGATTGACGGGGTCGCCGTGCACATTGAAATGGATCGCCGGACAAAACTGGGACTGGTCGAAGACACCAAATTCTGGATCGTTGAACCGGAAGTGTCCGCCGGCCGGATTCAGGGTCTTGGCACCCTGCTGACCGGCAACTACATCGGCGTGCAGCGCGGAGTTTCCAAGGTCCCCTGCCGCGAATTCACCGGGCTCGCCGATCGCCCGCCGCTGCCGGTGGATGCTCCCGGCCTGCGGATAAAACTGACCAGCAAAACCCTGGGATCGATTCAGCGAAATACGCAGATCTACTATAAAAATATCGTCATCGGCTCCGTGCAGAGCTACAAGCTCGACAAAAAAGGGGACGGCATCATCATTGACGCCTACATTGAACCGGAATACAAACACCTGATCAAAACCAAGACCCGCTTCTGGAACAGCAGCGGCATCTATTTCAAAGGCGGGCTGTCCGGTTTTAAGTTCCGGATGGAAAGCCTGGCATCCCTGATGTACGGCGGCATCAGCTGCTACACCCCCAGCTATCAGTTCACCAGCCAGCTGGCCAGCAATGGACATACCTATACCCTGTACGCAGATTTTGATGAAGCCGAGTATGGCCTCAAAATGACTCTCCAGCTGTCCAGCGCCGAGGGCATTGAAGCCGGCATAACCAAGGTCATGTACCGTGGCTTTAAAGCCGGCGTCGTCACCGACATTACCTTCGACGAAGACAAGCAGGTCCTTACCGCCCATATCAACGTCGACCCACGGGCGGAATTCATTTTGCGGGAGGGCTCACGCTTCTGGATAGTCAAACCCGAACTTTCCGTCAGCCGGGTCCGCAACCTGGAGACCCTGATCAAGGGTTCCTATATCGCCTTCACCCCCGGCAACGGCATTTACCGTGACTACTTCATCGCCCAAGCCCCCCCGGCAACCGAGGAGCTTCTGCCGGCCGGCAAGCGGTTTACGGTTTTGGCTGACAACGCCAAGTCGCTCAGCATCGGCGCCCCGGTCCTCTACCAGAAGCTCAAAGTCGGGGAAATCACCAACTTTGACCTAGAAGCCTCTGGCAGCCGGGTTAAAGGGGAAATCCTGATTTACGAGAAATATACCCACCTGATAAAAGAAAAAGCAGTTTTCTGGAAAACCGGCGGCATCAGGGTTGATGCCGGCCTGGACGGCATTACCGTTGAAAGCGGCACCATCGACACCCTGGTGGCTGGCGGCATCTCCTTCATGGTTCCCGTTTCCGCCGCCAAATCCCGGCAGGCAAAACCGAAATCCACGGTTTTTACAATCTACGAAAGCTACCGGGAGGCAGCTGAGCAGAGCCCGGCCCTCCAGGCCAGTGGCCTGCGGGTTGAACTCAAGGCACCGGAAGCGCGCAGCATCTCCCTGAACGCGCCGGTTCTCTACAAGCAGATCGAAGTGGGGAAGGTGGTCAACCGCCGTCTGGATGAGAGCGGGGATGACGTCATTATTGATGTTTTCATTGCCAAAAAGTATGCTCACCTGCTCAAGGATTCCAGCGTCTTCTACAACGTCAGCGGGATTACAGTCAACGGCGGTCTTTCCGGCATCAAGCTCAAAACCGATTCCCTGAAAAGCATCATCGCCGGCGGCATCTCTTTCATGACCCCATCCCCGGGAAAGCCGGCAGCAGCCGGACAGCAGTACATTCTCTATGACGACCTTGAGGAAGCCCGCAATATCGACAAGAAGCTGATTTCAATTACTTTTGCCAACTCCCGGGGCCTGAAAAAGGGAACGGAAATCCGCTACCATGACATTGTCATCGGCCGGGTGAAAGAGGTGGATTTCAACGCCTCCATGGACGCGGTCATCTGTCAGGCCCTGATCGACAAGCGGGCGGTAAAGCTTTTTGCGGCTGACACCTTAGTCTGGCTGGTATCGCCGGAAGTCAGCCTTGCCGGCATCAACAACCTGGAGACGGTCGTCACCGGCCCCTATATTACCCTCCGGCCCGGTAAAGGCAGCCCAGTCAACCACATCACCGCTTTAAGCGAAGCACCAGCCCTGGAAAAAACGCTTGATGGACTCAACATCATACTTGAATCCAGTCGACTTGGGTCATTGAAGAAAAATTCGCCGCTCTATTACCGACAGATTCAGATCGGGCGGGTTACCGGGGCCAGGCTGTCGCCAACCGCCCAGAAAGTTTTCATCCATGTCAACATCAGGCCCCCCTACGACCGGCTGGTTCATGAAAATACCAAGTTCTGGAACGCCAGCGGCATCAGGGTAAGGGCCGGGATTTTTTCCGGCGTCAAAATCGACACTGAATCCGTCACCGCCCTGGTGGCCGGCGGCATCAGCATGGCAACCCCGGAAGGCAAGGAAATGGGTAAACAGGTTGCCGAGGGCACCCATTTTCTTCTTCACGAAGAAGCCAAGGGCTGCTGGCTCGGCTGGCAGCCGTCCATCTCTTTGGACTGAGATTGCCAACCTTCAAAAAAACGTGAAAAGGAAGATCAGTATGTTCAGGAAATTTTTTTTAATTATTGCGGTCCTGTTGCTTGCCACCAGCGTCTATGCTGGCTTCAAAGGTCCGGGAACCATTCCAAAGCTGGAAACAGTACAATCAATCAAGAGTCTGCATGATGACGCCAACGTTACGCTGGAAGGACATCTGATCAAGAAAATCAAGGAAGAGCATTACTTGTTTAAAGATGACACCGGCGAGATAGAAATAGAAATCGATGATGAAGATTTCCGGGGCGTGCAGGTTACTCCTCAAACCAAAGTCAGGATTGTCGGCGAAGTGGACCGGGATAAAGATGCCACAACCATTGATGCCGATTACCTGGAAGTGATCAAATAGTGTCCATCCGGAAATTACCGTTTTCGGATGAGCTGTTAGCCATCAGCCTTTAGCTGTTAGCTTAACAAGTTGTTTTTCAATGTTTTACTGAAAACTGACTGCTGATCGCTGAAAGTGTTCATCGGTAAATAGATGAACGTTATATAGCATCTTTAGTTTTTGTTCATCAGGAAGCCCTCACTTGCCAGGCGAACCCCGGCAATAATCAGCAAAAGGAGACGCAGCATGAAGAAAAATCTCAACCTTGTCACCCTGAAAATTGTCATTTTAATCCTTGTCCTTCTGACATGCTCTCTGGGGAGCGCCCTGGCCGCAACGCCTTTTCAGCAGACCCCGATCTTCCTCAAGGCCCATGAGATCCTGCCGGCCGCACTGCTGTCGGGAGAAAACTACCGGGTTGCCGAAAGGGTGCAGAATGACGGGGTTATCAACACCTACCAGATTGACACCACCAGCGGCATTATCTTCGTTGAGAGCACGACGGAGCTGATGATCCGCATCAACGAACTCCAGGCCCTGATGCGCATGAACGAAATGGAACGGAAAGGGGTTTTCAAGGATTCACTGGTTGCCGGCGTCAAGGCCCCGGTCAAACTGGCCGGCGACCTGGTTACCAAACCGGTGGAAAGCAGCAAAAATATTGTCAAGGGAACCGGCAGTTTCATCAGCAACGTCGGGCGCTCCATCTTCAGCCGGGATCCACACCAGGACAACGTACTCAAAGTCGCCCTGGGCTACGACACCTTGAAACGAAAATTTGCCTTTGAATTTTTGATCAATCCCTACTCTAACTACAGCCCGGTGGTTGGACGTCTCGGTGAAATTTCCCGGGCCGCTTTGGCAGGCGGTATTTTACCCCGAGCGGCAATGATGGCCGTTCCCGGCCCAGCCGGCACCGCCCTGAGCCTTTCGGCAACTGCAAAAGGCATGAAGGAACTGGTCCGCGACAACCCGCCGGGAGCCTTGCGTAAAATCAACCAGGAAAAGCTGCTAAAAATGGGCATTGAGCCCGAACTGATCGAGGTTTTTCTTGACAACCACAATTATGACCCTGAAACCCAAACCATTCTCGTCGGGGAACTGGACAGCATGAAAGGGGTCCAGGGACGCAATTTTTTCCTTGCCGCCGCTTCCCTGGCCAGCGAGAGCACCATCGCTCTGCTCTACCAGGCAACAGCCCAAATGATGGCCGGCTACCATCGCCTGGTCGCCCCGGCTGCCCACATCGGCACCATCGGCGGGCGGCCTTTCATCATGAACCGCGCTGGGGTGCTTGTCCTGCCGCTGCCGGTTGACTACATCTTCTGGACCGAGCCGGTAGCAAGCAAATTACAGGCTATCGAAGAAGATATAGCCAAAATCAAGGAAATCACAAGCAAGGAGTTGTGGCTCAGCGGCAAAATTGAACATCAAGCCGGAAGCGAGTTCGCCGCCCGGAACTGGAAGATTTTCCAGGATGCCAATCCTCTCTTGATCAAGTAATCTGAAGAACAGTAATGTCCGGCACGCTTTTTGCGCTGTTTAAAGTCGGCAACCGGTGCTGTTTTCCGGCGCGACATCGTGAGGGTAGCCCGT
>JAOZRP010000166.1 GCA_029940125.1 bacterium | reverse complement strand
TCATCAACCCGCCAGCCCTGGGTTCTCAGGTTGCTGCTGTTGACCATGTAGCCGTCTTTGTCAAAAATAAAATCCCCGGCCCGGGTGTAGTAATTGATGCCGTTGTCATTGACGATAAAAAAACCTTCACCGTCGATGGCCAGGTCCGTCGTCCTTGAAGTAGTTTCAAAAGAACTCTGGGTGAACAACGTGGAAATATTTCCCGTATGGGCCCCGCGGCCGATCTGGCTCGAGGAGGCCCCGCCCCCCAGGCTTTTGCTGACAATATCCTGGAACTGCACCCGTCCGCTCTTAAAACCGATGGTATTGCTGTTGGCGATATTGTTGCCGATCACCGAGATGGCATCACCATTGACATTCAACCCACTGACTCCGGCATAAAGTGATGTTAACGACATAATACGTTCCTCCTCATTTTTTTTGCCCCTTAGTTTCAAGTCCTATCATAGCATGCAAACAGGGTTTAATTCTCCCTGACCCCAACAATATTATCAATCAACACCTGGCCGGAAGCCAGGACGGCCACCGTCTGCCCCGTGTCCTTGTCAGTTCCAATCCCCTGGACCAGACCGCTGCCATACAAGGTAACCGCCACACTGTTGCCGGTTTCGTCCGCCGCGGCTACCTGATAACGATAATTGCCGGCCGGCAGCAGCTGCCCGGCCTCATCCAGCCGGTCCCAGCTGATCTGCCGGCTGCCGGCATCCTGGTAGCCCAAATCCAAACGGGCCACTTCCTGCCCGGCATCATTAAGCACCGTCACCGTTACCTGATTGGCATTGTCGGCCAAATCAAACCTGATGGGGACACTGGCATCCCCATCTGCCACGGAAATTATTCCCGAACCGGTAAAGGTTACCTGCTTGCCGATCATATCCAGGGCGCTGAGGCGATTCATGGTTGCCGAATACGCCTGCATAGCTGCCAGGTTTTTATTGACATCAAAAAGCTGTTCCAGGGAGCTAAACTGGGCCAGCTGGGCGGTAAAATCCGTGCTGTCCATGGGATTGAGTGGATCCTGATTTTTCAACTGCTCAATCAATAGTTTCAGGAACTGTTCCTGGCCCAGGGCCGCCTTGCTCAACCCGGAAGATTTTTCTTCCTGACTCCCGAACAAGCTGCCCGAAGCAGCCGCTACTGAGGAAACATTCACCATGCGCGTTCTCCTTTACTGATACTGAAAACTCAAAAGGTTAGGCCCGAATATGCAGCGATCCCGGCCGCAAAAGTTCCGCTTCTGTCAACCCGGTCAGGGAGGTTGCCTCTTCAGTTTCAAACAACCGACCAGAAGCCTGATCCCGGGCGGTAAAAGCATGTCGATGCCGGCCTTCTCCACCGGCAAACGGCTGGAAACCGCCGGCCTGGTCACCGCCGGCGGAATGATGGTCAACTGTAACCGCCATTCCGGCCGTTTTTTCCGGTGGAGCTATTTCCACGGCCACCTGCTTCACGTCAACCCCCTTGGCGGCCAGGGCATCGTGCAGCGACGTCACATGTTTGAGCAGCACGTCCCGAACCTCGGAATGCTGAACCATAAAGTGAGCGGTCAACTTCTGGTGCTCCATAACCAGTTTCACTTCCACCTTGCCCAGAGATTCCGGCTGCAACTGGATGGTAACCACCTGGCGACGGTCATGCCGATCGGCTACCTGCATAGTCACCTGATTCAAAATATCATTGCTGGTAACCGGCAGCACTTTTTCCGCGCCACTGGCAGCCTGCTCCATTCCCTGAGCAGCAGCAACAAACTGCTCCCGCCCGGAAACTGCCGTTATCCCTGCTTTTTCAAGCATCCCGGAAAACAAAACATCTTTGTCGCTCGCTGCCGAATGCTCCCCGGCAGCCGCAGGTACCGGAACCTGAGGACTTTTCTGTCCCTCCAGATGACGACCGGCAAGGTCCTGAGCGGACCGTATTTTTACCGCCGGCTCCCGGACTTCCTGAACGATGGGCAAGGTGGCGCCATTCTTCACGTTCGACCGTTTTGGCTGGTTCAACGAATCAGAATCCAAGATCATCCCGGCAGCCTTTTCGGCACCGACCGCGGGATCATTGTCAATCGGTTCTGCTCCTGAAGCTGTCAACTGCGCCCCCAAAACCTCAGCCTCCACCGCTTCTCCGGGCAGGTTAAGCTCAGCGGAAAGAACCGCATTCTCATTACTGCCACTGGCCAGCAATTCAGGAGGCCGCATCCCGTCCAACCGCTGACCTTGATTCCGCTTGCCATCCATCGCGGGAAAAGGAATCTCGGAGGTTTCCTGAACCTGGGAATCAATTCCCGCGGTTAAAGTGCCATTTTCCCCTGACAATGCCTGAAAGCCAGGGACTTCCTCCCCCAATCCAGATGGAACTGCAACCGTCAAATCCCGCATCACCATCCCGGCATTATTTTCTCCGGCCGCTTCTTTCCCCAACAAGCTGCTTCCCGGTTCATCCACTAACGAAGCCAGGAGCATCTCACCACTATCCGGGAATGGCTGAACCGGCTGAAGCATTTCCCGCGGAGCCCCCTTCTCGACCAAAACCTGGGTTGCATCCATTTTCATTCCCGCAGTCATCGCCCTGTCTTGATCCAAGGACTCGACAGTTGCCGCCGCCGGCAGCTGAAGCAGGGACAACGCCATTTTCTGAGGCGTTTCCACCATTGCCGGCCGCTCTTCAGCCACCGGATGATCAGCGGCATCATCGCCTGATGCTTCTGTCATCGAAGCCACATGACTCTCCACGTCCTTACTTTTTACCCTGGAACCTGACTGATGTGCTTTGCCGTTCCTGAAATGATTGTCCGCAGGCCCATTTACGCTGCTTCCATGATCGTTTTCACCATTTTCCACCTTCAATCTGGAAGAACTTTTCTTGCCCTCCCCTGGCAGATTACGTTTAACGGCTGAAAATCCTTTATCGTCTTTTCCGGCCTTCCCTGTCGTTGCCATTGACTCCCGACTCTGCCGCAGGGTAACGGCAAAATCAGTTCCGGTGCCGACAACCCCGCCAATCGATGACGCCGCCGGCAGCTTCGGCGCTGCTTTTTCCAACGTCTGCAGATTCCCGGAAATCGGCACCACATCCATATCCTGCTCCAAACAATCCTACTTTTTTATCCGGAATGCGGCATTCCGGCAGAAACTTCGCCCGTCCCGAAAAAGGAACTACTCCACCGCCGCCTTCGCTGAGGTAATCGAGCGGGAAATTGCCGCCGCCCTCTCGGCGTTCACCGCCGACAGGAGCTTGGCTGCCTTTCTCGGCTGCATCCGTAAAATCACCTCAACCGCGTAGGGAAGATCCAGCTTTTCCAGCAAAGGGGCCGCCGCGACCGGCTTCATGGCACTGAACACGGCAACCAAACGGGATAAATCCTCATCTTTCAAGGCCTGAAACTCGGCCAGCACTTTCTCCGCCCGCTGGCGCAGCAGTTCAATATCTTTTTCCTTCTGCTGCAACTCCTGCTGCAGAACGGCCAATCGCTTTTCCTTTTCTCTCAGCAGCAATTCTTTTTCCTGCAGGGCTTTTTCCTTGTTACGCAGAATTTCAGACATCCGGATCAGCTGCTGATCCGACCCAGACGACTCCGCGGCCACAACGGTCCGCAGGGGAAAAAGCAAAAAGAAAATACCCAGCAGCAAAAACAGCCGGAGCAAAACATCCCGGGTGGAATGATTTTCCCCCCTTTTTATCTGCGAGCGGGGAGTAATATTTTTCATCAGTAAATCCAATGAATTAAAGCACACGGGCATAATCTTCCACCTCTACTTCCACGGCAACTGACAACAAAGCAGCAAAAAGCATGCCTTTGTTCACCGACAGGAGAAAAGACCGGCAACAATGGTGTAAACTCTTGATAATATAAGTTTTTTAAAACGATGGTGATAAAAGGAAAAGGAAAGACCTTCTAGGCAATTTTTGCCGGCCTTGGCTGAGGAGAAATGGAGAGAATCCAAACACAAGGAAACGGGAAGACAAGCGGCAGATCATCGGCAGACAAATAATTTGAAGGATTTTATCGACGGGAGAATGTCCGACTGACCGCCAGTTCATCAATCTGCTTTCGCTCCTGTCGGTATTCAGCAATCAGGTATTCCTGAAACCGTTTTTCTTTCAGTCGTTCCAGCAGTCGTCGCTGCTTCATCTTTTCAATCAGTTCCCTTCGTTTTTCTGCCGTTCTGGCTCTGATTTCATCGACGAGGCTGGACTGGGCATTAATATTGCGGTGGAGATGGAGGGCATACTGGCGATGGAGAGAAATTTCCGTGCTGTTGGTCCCCTGCTGTTCAATGGCCAGCCACTGGCGCTCATGTTCCTCCTGGCTTTGCTGCAGGCGAAGCAGTTGGTGTTCGGCATCCCGCAGCTCCTCGCTGACAATTCTCAATTCCCGGGCAACGGCGTCCTCCTGCACCCGGCGAAATTTCAGCAGTGTTTCCAGGGAGAAACGGAACATGAATACCAAGCTCCTTATGGCTGCTCTGCCACCAGCACCGACTCCAACTCCTGGAGGCTTTGGGCAAGGGATTTCTGCTCACCGATCTCCTGACGCAAAAAAGCGGACATGCGCTCATTGAGCATGATTGCCTGGTCTATCCGGGGATTGCTTCCATGGGCGTAAGCACCGATATTAATCAGATCTTCAGCCTCCCGGTAGGTTGCCAGCAGGCTGAGAAATTCCCCGGCCAGACGCATTTGCTCCGCCGGCACAACATCAATCATCACCCTGCTTTTACTGGCCAGAACATCAATGGCCGGGTAGATATTCCGGTCAGCCAGCTGACGGGAAAGAACAATATGACCGTCCAGGATGGACCGGGCCGCATCGGCAATGGGTTCCGTAACATCATCGCCTTCCACCAGGACCGTGTAAAGCCCGGTAATGCTGCCGTCGCTCCGGGAACGGCCCGCCCGCTCCAAAAGTTTTGGCAGCAGGGCGAAAACCGACGGGGTATAGCCCTTGGTAGTGGGGGGTTCCCCCACCGCCAGGCCAACCTCGCGCTGGGCCATGGCAAAACGGGTCAGGGAATCCATCATCAGCAGCACATCCCGGTTTTTTTCCCGGAAAAATTCAGCGATGGCGGTAGCCAGAAACGCCCCCCGCATGCGCACCAGCGGCGGCTGGTCAGAAGTCGCCACCACCACCACACTGCGCTCCAGTCCTTCCGGTCCCAGGTCCCGTTCAATAAACTCCCGCACCTCACGGCCACGCTCGCCGATCAGGGCAATGACATTGACATCGGCCATGGTATAGCGGGCCATCATCCCCAGCAAGACACTTTTGCCAACCCCAGAACCAGCCATGATGCCCAGCCGCTGTCCCTTGCCACAGGTCAGCAGAGCATTGATAGAACGGATGCCCAGATCCAGGGGCTCCTTGATCCTTGACCGGGCGAAAGGATTGAGGGGATCCCGGTAGATGGGAATTTCTTCGTGATATTCCAACGGCCCCCGGTCGTCAATGGGATTTCCCAAGCCGTCGATAACCCGCCCCAGGAGTCGTGGACCAACGCCGGTAGTCGCCCGCTGGCCGCGGGAAATAATCAAACTTCCGGGCGCTATCCCCAGGCGGTCACCAAGGGGCATCAACAGGACGCGCTGGTTGCGGAAGCCGACCACTTCGGCAATAATCCGGGTAGAATTCTTTTCATTGATAATCTGGCAGACATCGCCCACGGAACTGGGAGGACCGCTGCCCTCGATAATCAGGCCGGTCATTCCCACCACCTGACCAATCGAACGCCTGGTTTTACAATAATCAACCCGTTCAATCAACTGGGCGAAATCAAGCATCTCTGCCTCTCCGGGGGCACAGATATGATCCACCGGTCCAGTTCACAACCTGGCACCCGCGGTAAAATATCCAAGGCGGGCTTAAGGCCTGCACCCCAAATCAGGGTATCAGGATGTTCCGGCATGGCTCTCGCTCATTCTCGCCGGCC
>JAOZRP010000489.1 GCA_029940125.1 bacterium | reverse complement strand
TGACAACCGCAGGCTACCTGCTTTACTGGCTGTTCCCGGCCCTGCAGGGGAACCTGTGGCGGGAGCAGCAGCTTGAAGACAACGGCTACCGCCTGGTTAAGACCGTTGTCGCTTCCAACCCGGTACAGGCGGTCATCCAGGTCAGCGATGATGAGCTTCACCAACCATGAGCCGTCATCGTTTTCAGCGTTTAGCTGCAGTTTTAAATAAACGCCAGCCGGATTTGACCGTGGTTATGGACAACGTCCACAAGCCCCACAATCTGGCGGCAATCGCCCGCACCTGCGATGCCGTCGGCATCCTTGAAGCTCACGCGGTATCTTCCAGTCCCTCCATCCGTTTAAGCCAGAAGGCAGCCGGCGGCTGCAAACAATGGGTAAACATCAAAACTCACCAAACTATCCAGGACGCATATAATCATTTACGGCAGCAGGGGTTCAATATTTACGCCGCCCATTTTGACCAGCAGGCCCGGAATTTCCGCCAATTTGATTACACCCTTCCCACCGCCATTGTCGTTGGGGCGGAACTGGACGGTATCTCCACTGCCGCCGTCGATCATTGTGACGGCACCATTATTGTTCCGATGGTTGGCCTGGTTCAGTCATTGAACGTTTCGGTAGCCACCGCTTTAATCCTTTTCGAGGCCCAGCGGCAGCGGCAAGAAGCCGGAATGTACGATTCTCCCCGCCTTGACCGCCGGACCTATGGTCGCCTGCTGTTTGAGTGGCTGCATCCAAAGGTTGCTGCTTATTGCCAAAAACGCCAGTTGCCTTACCCGAAAATTAATGAGAATGGAGAAATCATCGAACCGTTAGCCGACCGTATCTGAACGACAACCATCAGCATGAGGATGATCATCATGGTTTACCAGCAGCCATTTACCCTCAAAACCCGCGGCCACCGTGACCTGCAGGACCTGACCCCGGAAATCAGTACAATTGTTGAAAAGTCCGGCATTAAGGCAGGTACAGTACATATTTTCAATGTCGGCAGCACCGCTGCCGTAGGCACCATTGAATACGAGCCTGGACTCCGGCAGGACCTGCCTGACATCCTGGACAAACTCATGCCCCCCAGCCGCGGTTACGGCCATGAACAGACCTGGCATGACGGCAACGGCCACTCCCACCTGCAGGCAACCATGCTCGGCCCTTCCCTGATCGTTCCCATTCAGGGAGGCAGCCTGGTCTTAGGAACCTGGCAGCAAATCTTTCACCTGGAATGCGACATCAAGCCCCGCCAACGTCAAATCATGGTAACGGTAATGGGTGAGTGAAACAAATAAATATTGCGATTTTTTTGCCGATAAGTGGATTGATTGAAGGAACACGTCATCACAGAGGTTTTGTCATGAGTGAACAACGTCGTTTCAAACGAATAAATTTCCAGGCTGATGTCCAGATCACCTGTGAAGAAAATATTCTCCATGGAGATCTGCTGGACATTTCCCTGAAAGGCGCCCTGATCAGCATCCGTGAACCCGGCATCCTGCAGACAGGCCGCCAGGCGGGCATTCGCATCTACCTTCCCTCGTCGGAGATCACCCTGACGGCGGAAGCGGATGTGGTCCATCAGCGGGGCAAGGATTACGGTTTCAAATTTTTCAAGATTGACGCGGAATCCATCGG
>JAOZRP010000488.1 GCA_029940125.1 bacterium | reverse complement strand
AAGAGCTTGGGCGGCCGGCCGGGCCCGTTACGCCTCCACCGAGCGGCTGGCCGAGGAGAGGCGGCGCTGGCGGCAGTTGAAATCGGGAGGTGATGAGATGATGGAGGCAGAAGAGTGAAGTCGGACGGTGAGGGACGGGAGCAGTTGACGGTTGAAATTGTCATCGATGCCGATGGCAGCCTGCGTGTACCCTGGTTCAACCCGGCGGCTACCGGCCTGGTGGTTGATATCTGGCAGGCCTGCATGCCGGGGCGGGAATTCCCCGTCGGGCGCCGGAACGGCAACATTTATTGTGGCTAGGAGGAGTTGAAGATGTCGATGCACGTGGTGATGGCGGTTGACGGGGTTACGGAACTGGACCTGATGCTGGCGGCTTTGAAAAAGCTGCACGGCGAGGTTTGTCCCCTGGAAGTTCCACAGGTTTATTTCAGCCGGCAGGTGGTGGCCTTTGCGATGATCGAGGGCGACAAGGTGGGGATTGGCCGAAACCGGGACGGTGAGCTGTGCCTGGTGGGTGATGATCACTGGCCGGCTTTCAAAAAGCCGGAAGTGCGGAAAAAAATTCGCCAGGCCTGCAGTCAGATCCTGGTCGAGCAGGAGCTGCAAAAACAAGGGTTCAGGGTGGCGACGGTGGAAAATCTTGCGGATGGTTCGCTGAAACTGGTGGCGGTCAACTGGAGGTGAGGAAAGTGGAAAAGCGGGAAATTCATTGCGTCATCGATGGGCAGGGAAACCTGAGCTTTGCAATCAGGGGAGTCAAAGGCAGCAGTTGCCGGGAGCTGGCAGAGGTGTTGAAAAGGCTGGGCAGGCCGCTTGCCGAACAGCGCACGGCGGAATATTACCAGCGGGTAGAAAGACAGGCCCATGTGGTGGTGGCGGTAGCGGAAAAGGCGGAAAAGCTGGTTTATTGAAAACTGTTGTTGCCGGAGTAGTGAATAGCTTCGGTTGTGAAGGGAGGATGAATTGTCTGGAATCGGGAGGTTTAAAAAATCACTCAGGATAGTTAGCTGGAAAAATATGTGGCCGGTGGTTTTGGGCGTCGTGTTGGGATTGCTCATTCTTGCCGGTTATTCCTTCGGCCGTGACGCGTTGTGGAGCAGGTATGATCAGCTGCTAAGGCAGAAGTATATCGTCATGCCGGAGCAGATCACTGATGAGTGGCTTGAAATTTGTCTTTCCCGGTTGAATGGCGTTAATGTGCGAGTTGTTGATCCGGGATCCCTTCGCTTTTTCTGCTGCAATGGCCGGGTCATGGGCCTTCTTACCTATGACGATGATGAACAGATGCTTACCTTTATCACCGGGATAAACATGGAGTATAATCAATATCTTTACGAAATTGCCAATTATTGGAACCTGGTCCATGGGTCCCAACGGCTGTGCTATGACGAAGAAAAGGAATTTTTAAGCCTGTCCATGGATCTAGATGTCTCTGCCGGGGTGACTGCCGCCCAGGTTGAGCAAACGGGCCAGGTTTTCGTCTGGTCGCTGGCGGATTTTTGCGCTGATTTTATGGAGTGAAAAGAATAATGCGGATCGTAGGAGTTTGTGGTTTTATGATAACATTGTCTCAATGGAAGACTTGAAGTCCTTCCGTCAGTGGCTTAGCCGACGCTTCCTTCGAGGCTCACGCCGAGAAGTT
>JAOZRP010000010.1 GCA_029940125.1 bacterium | reverse complement strand
GGTAGATTATTTCTGAACCCCTAATAAAAATCGGGGTCTGTCCCCTATTTCTATGCTTTGCCGGCGCTGCCGAGAACCTGCTCATTTTTGCGGATGATCATCCGGGTCAATTCTTCCCGGGCCGGTCCCAGGTATTTCCGCGGATCGAATTCCGCCGGTTTTTCGGCAAATACCTTGCGAATTATGGCCGTGACTACCAGGCGGCCGTCCGAATCGATGTTAATTTTACAAACGGCTGACTTTGCCGCCCGCCGCAGCTGTTCTTCCGGGATGCCTACCGCCGCTTTCAGTTTGCCGCCGTATTCATTGATGATGTTGACATATTCCGGCAGCACGGAGCTGGAACCGTGCAGGACGATGGGAAACCCCGGGATCCGCCGCTCAATTTCTTCCAGGATGTCAAAGCGCAGGGGAGGGGGGACCAGCACCCCTGCCTCGTTTCGGGTGCACTGCTCCGGTTTGAATTTATAGGCGCCGTGGGAAGTGCCGATGGAAATGGCCAGGGAGTCCACCCCGGTTTTTTCGACGAAATCTTCAACTTGGGCCGGGTCCGTATAGACCGACTTGGCTGCTTCAACGTCGTCTTCAATTCCGGCCAGGACGCCCAGCTCCCCCTCGACGCTGACATTGTAGCGATGGGCGTATTCAACCACCTTGGCCGTCAGGGCCACATTGTCGTCGTAGGAATGGGCGGAGCCGTCGATCATGACCGAGGAGAAACCGCTTTCGATGCAGGAGACGCACAATTCAAAGGTGTCGCCATGATCCAGGTGGAGGGCAATGGGAATCTTGTATCCGGCTTCTTCGGCCATGCGCACCGCCCCTTCGGCCATGTAGCGCAGCATGGTCTGGTTGGCGTATTTGCGGGCGCCGCTTGACACCTGGATAATCACGGGGGAAGCGGACTGCCCGCAGCCATTGATGATTGCCTGCAGTTGTTCCATGTTGTTGAAATTGTAGGCCGGTACGGCGTAGCCGCCTGCCATTGCCTGTTGAAACATTTTCGAGGTGTTGCAGAACCCCAGTTCCTGGTATGTAACGGCCATCTTTTCCTCCTCTTTTCCTCAAAGTGAGTTTTAACGGGTGTAAAGCATTAACAGCTTTTCTTTAAGCATCGTAAAAATATTATTACATTTCAGCAAAAAAGCAAGGACTTAGTGAATATTTTCTCTGACTGCAGGGCAATTGTACCTTGGTATTTTGCCATCCAGCTGGATTTACAGGCTTATTATTATCCGGTTCAGGAAAAAAGGGCGATGACAACCACTCCTGCGCACATGCAGGCGGCGGCCATGCTGCGCTGCCTGATTTGCTTTTCCCCGAACAGCAGGTAGCCGAATAGAACGCTGAACAGGACGCTGCTTCTCTTGATGGCGATGACGTAAGGCACCTGGACATCCCGGATGGCAAACATTTGACAGAGCAGCACCAGGGCGGCGCACAAGCCGACCGGCAGCAGCCTTTTTAATTGATCGAGAGTTAAAATTTTCTCGGCGGCCGGGGTGGTAAAGCGAACAAAGGGAAACATGGCCGCGGCAACCACTGATTCGATGGCAATGAGCCAGAAGACCGGGGACGTACAGGTGATGCCGATTTTATCAATGTTGGCAGTGATGCTCCAGATGGCGGCGACCCCCAGCATCATTCTCGGGCCGGGTTCCCGGATCAGGGCCCTGAAGGGGGCGGCAAATCCCTTTTTGAAATCATGGATGTTAACCAGGTACGCGCCGACGACGATCAGAATAATACCGGCAATCGTCAGCGGGGCGGGAAATTCACCGGTCATGACCGGCGACGTCAATAACAGGAACAGGGGCGTAAAGGTGATCATCGGCACCGTGAGGGAAAGATCGGACGACCTGAGGGCCCTGATGTAGAGGATGGTGGCGGCCACATGGAGAATGCCGCCGCCGGCCAGGGCCAGCCAGAAGGTCCGGTTGAGAGGAGGCACTTCTATAAACAGCAGGAACGGCAGCAGAAAGGGCAGGGTTCCGATACTCCAGAACCAGGCAATCAGGCAGGTTCCCGAGTTTTTCAGGGCGGCTTTGCTGAACACATCTTTCAGGGAGGCGAACAGGGCGGTCAGCAAAGCGAGAATGAACCAGGTTTTCATGATATGTCGATGACCATCGGCTGAAATTGGTACTGCAGTGGCGTCCTGTTTGGTTTACGCATGGGAGCCGGACCGTGAAGCCTCGATCAGTTTGGGGTGAAGTATGCGGATGACATCCGCGGTGTTAAGTTTGACCAACAGCCCCCTTTTGCCGCCGTTGAGAAAAATAAAGGGCAGTTGGGTGATGCTGCGTTCCATGTAAAGGGGAAGTTGACGCCGGGTGCCGAAAGGAGAAATACCGCCTACCTGGTAGCCGGTATACTGCAAGGCTTTTTGGGGGGAAGAAGGAATTATTTTTTTGGCCTTGACGGCCCTGGCCAGGTCTTTGGTGGATACTTCCAGATCACCGTGCATAAGCATCAGCAAAGCAGCGGCATGTTCATCTTCCATGACCAGGGTTTTGATGACCTGATGCTCCGGTATCCCCAGCTCCCTGGCGGCAACCCTGGTACCCCCATGCTCTTCATAACGGTAGAGGCAGGTTTGAAAGTCAATTTTCTGCCGGCGGAGAAAATGGATGGCCGGAGTCGAAGGTATCTTTTGGGCCATGGCCTGGAACGTTCTGAGATTACTGGTTAAGCAATGATTTTGCCTGACGGTAACGCTGGTTTTTCTGTTGACAGTACTTTGCTATTATTTCCCTGGACGGAGAGAGTTTCTGGTTGTGTCCAGGAATCTGTACCGGCAGCCAGCTGGCTGGGGTGAAAGCAGTGATACTCAGGATAATGAACACGGCAAAGAGAAGGCAAAAACCAACGGCAGTAAGACCATGCCACCGGCCGGGGCCTGAAACCCGTCCTTTTGCGGCTGACTTCTCACCTTTTTGGGCGATGATGCCGCTTTCCAGAAAAGAATGGAGTGTCCGGTACACATTATATTTCCCCTGCAGGCTTTTGTCGATAATATCCTGAACCGTGCAGCCATTGCTTACCAGTTCCAGAATGTGCTGTTCCTCAATCGATAAACGCTCCTTGAAATCTTCGGAGAAAAGATCGTCGTCGGCTTCGGATGCAAAGGTGGACACCGCTTCGAAAATACTGTTGACTGAAGGAATGTGCTGTTCAAAAACGGACAGTTCGTCCATCTGCCGCAAAATTTCAAAGAGGACAAAGTCCGATGGCTGGGGCGGAAGATAAGGGGTTTCATGGAGAATGCTGGTAGGCTGGAAGCTGTAAGAACCTTTTTTCCACCGCAATACGCATTCCAGGGCTTCAAAAATCCGCAGCAGGTTAAGATTGCCGATTTCCTCGGCACTCATGATTTCATGTTCCACCAGCATTTTTTCCAGAGTCGCATGGTGGTGTATTTGTTCCTGACGCAAGTTGTTGAGCCGGGAAATTGACAATTTTCCAGATTTTTTCAGCATTTGTTCCAGGTCGAATTCCTGGTTGGCCATATCAGGCTTGATGCCGATGATCTGGCCGTCCCGAAAAGACAGGGATATCTGGCCGGCAGAACCCTTTACCGTCAGGATGCCGGTTTTCTGCTGCTGTGAAATCATTTGCAGGACATCGGTAAGGTCAAAACCGCCGAGGTATCCTTTTAGTTCATTGTTGCCAACCATGTATTCTCCTGTCGTATCCGGATTTTTATCCTACGGCTGTTCAGCATCATTTGTCGGCCTGTCACGCAAACGGAAATCCTAATTTTTCAAAACGGTTTTAAGCATTAGATGCTGTTCTCTTCGCCGCCGCCAACTGAAAAAATTAGCCGCATAAAGAATGGTCATAAGCAGCAGGGGCAGGACCAGCGGCCACCAGGCCGAACCTGGAGGGAAGATGGATACATGTACGATGCCCCGGAAAAGCAGGGCAAAGCTGCTCAGGATGGCAAAGGAACCACAGAGCATCATGATGCCCCTGATCGTCTGGCCCAGCGCAATCTGGTAGGTTCCCGGCACGGCTAAACCGGCAGCGATGAACACTCCATCCATCAGCCAGCTGAAACTCCTGATTTTTTTCCGCTGCCGCATGGAGAAAGAATCACTAACTTCCTGTCTGCTGATGTGCAGGCAGGAAGGACAGGCATCGGTGATTCGGCCGATTCCGTGAAATTTTAAACCGCATAACGGGCAGAATCGTTCTGCAGTATCGGTTTTTATCCAGATAACGCCGAGAATAATCAGGATAATGCCGATGAAGGTGAAATAGCAAATATTGTCGCTCCAGGGGGAGAAATACTGCCGGTAAAAATCATTTTTCAGTTCGGAGGCCAGAGAATGTTTTTTGACAAAATTGTAGACATAAGTCCAGGGCAGAGGTTCCTGGACCAGTACCGGGTTGTTGGCATTCTCTTCTTGGGATAATTGCCGGTTGATGATTTCGGGAGACAGCTTCCAGGCCTGGATAAAGGCCGCTTCGCTTTGAGCCAGGGCAAAAGACTCCCTGATGTAGGCATGGCTGAGATTGTAATGGTATATCCCGCTGTGGGGATTGATGGAGATGGCTTTTTTATAGGCGGCAACCGCGGATTCAATCTGGTTGTTCAAATAATAATAATTGCCCAGGTTGTTGTACACCGCGGCCTCCGGATGCTGCTGCTGCCCGGCAAGCTCTTCAAAAAACGAAATGGCGGCGGAAATTCTTTTTTCCTTGCCGGCTGCGGTGGCCAGGGAAAAAAGCTGCAGACTTCTTCCGGTTTCATCCGGTTGTTCCAGGGAGATATTGTCTTTGTCATTTTTCTGGTAATAGTCGAAATTAACGGCCATGACCGACTGAAAAAAGGGGGAGCTGATACAGTCAATGATTTTCAGGCCGTTCAGGTAGGCAAAGGGAGAAATAATCAGCAGGGCTACCAGAATCAGGCTGCAGAGCTTTTCCTTGAACGTATACAGCGGGAAAACGCAGGTGAATATGAGCATCAGACCTGGAAGGAACATGATTGGCCGCCAGAGCAGGGCATTGGCCGCCAGCAGCATGATGAAAAGGAGTGCGGTGCCGGTTGTTTTGTTGAATTTTCGTTCCCAGCTTTCTCTCAGGGAGCGAAAATATTTTAAGGTCAGAATGATTTGCGTGACAACCAGAAGCCACAAAGGAAGAAATGCCGCGATAAAACAGAGACCGGCAAAAAATTGCAGTCTGTCCTGGTAATTGGAAAATAATGATTTAATGCCGCTAACGCATGAATGCAAAGATGGAAGCCACTGATTTCGGGAAAAATGCCACTGGCTGCGGGCCTGGTAAGAAAAGGAAAAACCGGGAGAAAGCTTAATCGCCTGATCAATCAAGGTGCCGGCCCCAGTTTCGTCATGTCGTTCATGGGCCTGTTGAGCCAGGGCCAGCAGAGCCAGGGAATAGCTGCTGGCATTGGCAAAATCTGCATTTTTTCTGGCGGTCAGCAGCTTGTAGAGGGTTGAGTCAATCTCCTGCAGGTTGCGATTTTTATAGGCTTGCAGAAAATTGCGCCACGCAGATTCCACGCTGGCCAAGGACGGTTTTTCTGCGGTTGAAGGGGTTCCCTGGCTTTGGAAGGCTGCAAGGGACTGGCTGTCTTCCGGGAACAACATTGCCTTTGCAGGTTCCGGGAGGCAGAAAAGCAGGGTGCCGTTCAGGATCAGAAAAAGCAGAACAACCATCCTGCAGCAGCTTCTTGCCGGCTGACATGCGATGCGGTTAATCATCCTTTTTCAACAGGTGGTTAATGGTCAGTGATAAATCCAGTGACAAAAGCTGACTGCGACTTTCATCAATAGCAAGCTGCACCGGAATGGTAAGGCTATGGGGACTATTGATAATGGCTTTGCCGACCCTGACAATTTCCGGTTTGAATTCTTCACCAGGAAGCCAGGAATCATCCTGGCGACTCTCCAGCGGCAATCCGGAAAGTTCTTCATCCCTGGCTAAACTTATTTTCGGTTCCTGGGGTTCAACCGCCGGTTTTGTTTTCATGGGTGGTGTTTCCCGGGGCGGAGAAAAAGACTCAAGCGGCGGGGTCGCGGGTGAAGGGGCAGTGGAAGGTTGAACTTGCTTGGCCCGCAGCGCGGCGGAACTTTTTTGCTTCAGGTTCTGCAAAACCATTTTGCAGCAACTGGTTAAAGTTGGGAGCACCCCGGTTCCTTTGATGGCTACAGCTTCAAAAAAAGGCAGGGATTTTGGATTCAACTGCTTGTTGAGTTCCTCTATGCTCATGGTATCCGGCATGTCCCGCTTGTTGTACTGCATAATCAGGGGGATGCTTTCCAGATCACGATTGTAATACAGCAGGTTTTCCCTGAGATTCTGAAAACTTTCGAGATTTTCGCGCAACATGGAACGCTGGGAATCGGCCACGAAAACAATGCCGTCGACGCCAGTCAGTACTGCCTTGCGGGTGGAGTTGTAGTACACCTGTCCCGGAACCGTGTAAATGTGGAACCTGGTTTTGAAGCCGCCGATATTTTCCAGTTCAATTGGCAGAAAGTCAAAGAAAAGCGTCCGGTCGCTGTCAGTTGCCAGCGAAACCAGCTCCCCCCGCTGCTTCGGGTTGAGCTTGAGATGAATGTATTGAACATTGGTGGTTTTGCCGCACAGGGCTGGTCCGTAATAAACGATTTTAGCCCCGATTTCTCTTTTCTGGTAATTAAAGATTGCCATAATTATTCCTGGAGATGGACTGGCTGATTGTAATTGTTGCCATGATCAGGTTATAAAATCTCGATGCCTTCTTCAAGCGAGGAAATCTCCGCCGCCACATTTTCAAATTCTGGATTGATGGAATACGCCTCCCGGAAAGATTCCAGGGCCCGCACGGGATCGTCCATTTGCTTGAACGTCAAGCCAAGTTCATACTTGAATGTGAGAAAGTCCTGTCGTCGCAGACCACGTTCCCTTAAGCCCTGCTGAAACTGGGAAAGAGATTCCTGCAGGTCACCCATTTCTCTGAAAATTCGGCCGCGCAGCAGCAGGGTTGGCACCCGAAAGCTGTCAAACTGGAGGGCGGCATTGCTTTCATCCAGGGCCTGTTCTGTCATTCCCAACTCATGGTAGGCCAGGGCCATGTTGTAGTGGAACTTCTGCTGGTTGATGTCGTCTTCTGAGGTTTTATCCGCATCCTCGGCAAAAGTTTTTTTCAGGGTTTCAAAAACCTGCTCCACGCCGATATCTTCTTCGTTTTCAATCTCAATAGCGGTCATTTCCTGCTCCATGCTGCTGTCCGGAGCATTGAATTCTTCCGATAGTTCAGCGTTGAGGTCAAAAAAGTCTTCTTCATCGGGACCATCATGTTTGTCAAAGGGCATATTTTTGCCGCTTTGATCGGTAATGATGATGTCTGAATACGTACTCTTTTCAGCTTCCTGGAAATCGGGGAAGAGCTTGTGCATCATCCGCCGAAATTTTCCCTTGTCGGGGGCAATCTCAAGGATCTTTTCCAGAATGCTGAGTGCTTCGTTAGGCTGATCATTATTTTGATAAAATTCAAAGACTTTTTGATAATAGGTGATGGCGTCGGCAAAGAGATTTTCCCGCTGGTATATCCTGGCCAGTTGGAGATTGGCGTCCATGTGTTCAGGGTCAACCTTGAGAATTTTCTTGTAGACCGCGATGGCCATGGGTGAGAAGCCGTGGTCAAGGTAAAGCCTGGCTGCGGTAACGTATTCAGCCAGGGCCTCTTCTTTTTCTCCGCTTGACAGCAACAGTTCGGCCAGTTTTATCCGGATGCGGAAATTCTTCGAATTTTCCGCCAATTGCTGTCGATAGAGGTTGACGGTTGTGCTGATTGTGGAATCAGTTTTTTCCTTCGATGAGAACAGGCCCTTTATTTTCTGTAAAAATTTTGATGCCGCCACAATATTTACCTGTGTTATTAATGGAAACGCTGAACCATGGCCAAAAGCGCCTGACTACGTGCTTCGACCATGATAATTTTTGACATTTAACCGTTGTTTTGTTAGGTTTTGGAACGCTTCAATCGATTCCATCTTTACCATCGGCAAAGGGTAAATTTTTCTTGAGTTATGCGGACAAATTATTCTGAAAATATTGATTGTCACCGGGCGAACATGCCGGCTGCTGTCCATGTTGGTGATATGGTTGGGATTATTGCCCCCGCCAGCCCGATAAAAAATGAATTTCTGTGCCAAGGAGAGCTTTACCTGCAGAATATGGGCTTTAAAACCATGACGGCAAAAAATATTTTTCATCGCATGCATCATGTTGCCGGTTCAGTGCAGGATCGTTTGGATGACATGTACCAGATGTTTACCCATGACGAGGTTAAAGCTGTCTTCGCCGCCCGGGGCGGCTATGGCAGCGTGCATTTGTTGGATCAGCTGGATTATGCTCTTCTGGCCGAATATCCCAAATTGCTGGTTGGCTATAGTGACATAACTGCTTTGCAGCTGGCTTTGTGGAGTAAAATTCGCCTGTCCAGCCTTTCGGGGCCGATGGTGGCCACGGAGATGGCCCGTCCAGACACCATTAATGATTTGCTGTTGAGAAGTATTCTGGCTGGAACGCTGCCCGAGGCAAATAAGCTGGCGAGTGCCTATCTGCAGGATGACAATGTTCGTTTTCTGCGGGCGAAGAATGTGGTGGTCCGGGGACGCCTGCTGGGTGGTACCCTGAGCGTTCTTTCGGCATTGGCCGGCACCCCCTATTTTCCTGATTTGACTGGTGCCGTCCTGATCCTTGAAGAGCGCGGCGAGCGCATTTATCAACTGGACCGCTATTTGAGCCACTTGCGCCTGGCCGGGGTTTTTGAGCAGGTTGCCATGGTGGTTGTTGGGGCCCTGATGCTGCCTGATCCCCGGGAAAATTACCTGCTGCCGGGATTCATCAATAACTTTTTCGCCGCTGATTCATTTCCGCTTATTTCCGGCTTTTGTTATGGTCATTGTCCCCGGAGCTTCATTTTTCCCCAGGGGATTGGCGTGGAGTTTAATCTGACTGAGCGAAGCATTTCTTTCCTTTCCCATTGGGTGCTTTGAGTTTTATGATTTCGGAACCGGTGATCGTCAGTGCCTGTCTGGCGGGAATTGACTGCCGTTATGACGGCGGCTCTAAGATTGCAGAATCATTGCTTTCTTTTTGCCACCGCCATGGTATCGTTCTGCTGCCCGTTTGCCCGGAACAGCTGGGCGGCCTGCCCACTCCCAGGCCGCCGGCCTGCTTCCGGAACGGTGACGGTACCTCGGTGGTCGACGGCAATGGTTCTCTTTACAGCCAGGACGGCAGAGAACTCAGTCAGGTGTTTCTGCGGGGAGCCGGGCAGGTGCTGAAAATAGCCCGTTTGGCAGGCAGCCGCCACGCCGTTTTCCAGGACAGGAGTCCATCCTGCGGCGTGCATCGGATTTATCATGGCGACGAACTTGTTCCCGGCCGCGGAGTGACCACGGCGTTGCTGGCCATGAACAAGGTAGCGGTGTGGACATCTGAAGAGTTCTGTCGCCACTGCCGGAAAATTTCAGGAAAGGAGTTTGAATAATGATTCGCGTCACCTACCATGGACACGCCTGTTTCTCCCTGGAAAGCGGAGGGGTGAAACTGTTGACGGACCCTTTTATCAGTGGAAACCCCCTGGCGGTTGTAGATCCGGAATCCCTGGATCCAGACTACATCCTGCTCAGCCACGGGCACGTGGATCACGTGGGTGATGCCATCGGGATTGCCCGGCGTTGCGGGGCGGCGATCATTGCCCCTTTCGAGCTGACACAATTCTGCCTGCGGCGAGGCGTGGAAAAGATCATCCCGATGAATATCGGCGGCAGCCACCGCGAACCTGCCTTTGGGGTAAAGATGACCGTCGCTCACCATAGTTCAGCTTATGTTGACGATGCTGAGATCATTTATACCGGCAGTCCCTGCGGCTACCTGATTGGCATGGAGGAAAAAACCATTTATTTTGCCGGAGATACGGCGCTTTCTTATGACCTGAAGCTCATTGCCGAACAGCCGATCCGTCTTGCCCTGCTGCCCATTGGCGACCGTTTTACCATGGGTCCGGATGACGCCAAAAAGGCGGTGGAAATGCTTCATCCGGATCTGGTGGTTCCCATGCATTACAATACCTGGGAGATGATCGAACAGGATCCGGAACAATTTGTCGCTTCCCTTGCCGGGCTGGGCTGCCGCGGCATTGTCCTGACAATTGAAGAAAGCCTGATGCTTCCTTGAAAGAAAACATCATGTTAGCTGGAAATCAGTATGATATTATTTGCCGTGACGGCTGTCTCGGACCTTTGTTGGCCGCCTTTTTTCTGGCTAAAAGCGGGAAGAAGGTGCTGTTGCTGCCGCCTTTATCGTCTTCCGAAGAACAGCATCCCCCTTTCCTGTTGCCCTTGACGGCCGGTTTTCCCCACCAGCTTCTGGCCCGGAACGGCCTCCTGGCTGAGGGGGTAGTAGACGAGCGCCGGCATTGGTTTGACTGGTCGTACAACGACCATCTTTTTTCATGTCCCGCTGCTGACGTTTCCGGGCGGATGTCGGCCCTGGCCGCGTTTATGGGTGATGACTTTTCCCGGTTCCAGGACATCTTTGTTGATTTTCGGCATCTTTGGAACCTCATTGACGAGATGATGCGAGATGGCTTGATGGTTCCTGCCGCTGGCTTGAAGGATCATTGGCGGATATTTAAAGTACTGGCAAAGCACCAGGAATTGCTGCAAAATCGCAGAATAACAGCTGACAGTTTTTATGGTGGTGATTCCTTTTCACCCTGGCTGGAGCATTTTTTTGCGGACTTGGTGCCGCTTATGTCGGCGTTCAGGTATCAAAACCTGCCCATGCTCTGTTTTGCCTATGGCATGGCGACTTTGCTGCAGGATGCCGTTTTGATTGACCTTGTGGCCCTCCAGGATCGGGTGCGAAAATCCATTCTCGAGTATGGCGGGGAAACATCGCCTGGAGATTATCAGGTAATTTTTGACGGGAAATGGTATGTAGGCGTCGGCAGGGAAGGGAAAGTCGATATTCGGAGTCGGGCGTTTATTGCCAACGCGGATAAAAAAAGCCTGGAAGCTGAAATCTCCTTCCTGGACCGCCGCCGTGATTTTTTTCACCAGTTTTCAACCCAGAAAGAGGGTGTGAGGCTGAAGCGGCTGCGGGTTCAGCTGGCTGGTGGGAGAGATGCTGCAGTAACCGGCTACAGGTTTTACCGGGAAAATGGCTGTCTGTTGGCAGTGGTTGCGCGGCAGTCCGCCGGGCCGGAGGGACAGGAAATGAACATTTATTATCCGGTTGATTTTCCCGTCGATGATCCGAAAACTTTCGTTGACAGGCTGCTGGCAAAGCTGCCGGATGCCGGCTTAGCGGGCAAAGTTGTCGTTGACCTGCAGGTGAAGGACTTGGAAAAGGAGTGGGGCGGCCAACCAATCCTGCCGCCGGTGATGGGCGGTGGCTGCCTGTCGGTGGTCAGCAGTTATAAAAGGTTCTATCATGTCGGTTGGGAAAACCTTCCGGGGTTTGGACTGGGCGGTTTGATTTACGCGGTCAGGAAAACTGCTGACAGAATAATAGTTAATGAATATCTCTAGATAGAACTAATTGTTAAAGGAAAAAATATGAATTCTCTGGATACTGTCATCATCATTATTATGCTGGTTTGTGTTTTGTACGGCTATTTTAAAGGCTTTATTTCCGAGGTCCTGGCCATAGCCGGTCTGGTTGTCAGTATCGTGGCCGCCGGGCGCTACTACCACCTCCTGGCTCCCCATCTCCTGGTTTTCCTGCGGATTGAGGCCCTGGCCGGCTTTGCTTCTTTTGTGTTGATCCTTTTTGCCGGCATGCTGCTGTTTGGCGTCCTGCGGTTGTTGATCAAGAAGACAACCGTGGAAATGGAACTTGGCTGGGCGGATCATCTACTGGGGTTTCTGCTTGGTCTTATTAAAGGAGCGTTGATTTCGTCGGTCATTGTCCTGATGATCATCGCCATCTGGGGAAGAGACGTCAGGGTGATCAGGCGTTCCAAACTGGTGCCGACCATCACCAGGGTTTCCCGGATTACCGCCGGACTGCTCCCGGAAAAAGTGAAAAACACCTCTCTGGGCAAAATGCTGAAAAAATAGGGGCCGGTGTCGTGGATGTTCGGGCTTGGCTCGTAGCGGTTTTGGCCGCCGCATAAATCACCCGGACGGTGATTTGCGGCGGACGCCTCGGAGCCGGCCATGGAAGGCCGGCAAGAATGAGCGAGAGCCACGCCGGAACATCCTGTAATGTTCTGCTGTTTTTCTAACCTAACTCAAAAAGTTAAATCATAGGGACTTGTAATGAAAACGAGACGTATCCTGGTTTTTTTCCTTATTTTCTTCCATGGCATGGCTGGCATGGTTTCCGCCGCTCCACCCCCGGTCAGTGAAGCTTCGATGGTGGCCAGGGGCAGTGCTGTGGTTACCAAGGACCTGGCGACCGCCAAGCGGCAGGCCATTGCCGATACCTTGAACAATGCCCTTGATTTGTACATTCACGACCAGATGGTTGCCGGCCACGACCATGATGACCTGATCAGTGAACGTATCCTGAGCAACCAGGACCGCTATATCCTTTCCTACGAGATTATTTCAGACCGGTTGCTGGGGGACCTGCTGCAGCTTGAGCTGAACGTCCATTTCAACAAAACCCTGCTGCAGGATGATCTGGCAATGATCCTGAAGCCGGAAAAGAAAGCCATCAGCGACATCAGCCTTATCATCGTTCAGGAAAATATCAACGAAGAACTGCTTTACGATCCCCTGCTGGCCCGACCGCTGCTGCTGCAGCCGGAAAAGCTGGCTGCGGAACTCAAGGATGAATTGACAGCCTATGGTTTTACCTTGACCCTCCATCAGGATGTGGATGCTGCTGCCCAGGCTTTGCTGGCTGCGATAGTCACCGGGGAAAATGATGCTGAAGAAAGTTCCAATGTTGATTTTGACCAGCTCCGGGGGATGGTGCCCGGGGATTTGCTGCTGTACCTAGAGGTGCGGAATTTCCAGGAAGAAAAAATCTACACGGTGCAGAAACAGCTGCTTTCGATTGAAGATACGGTTACATTCATTGACATGAAAAATGAAACCTGCAGCACCCTGCCGGTGGAAACCTGCAAATTGCTGACCGACGACGTGCCCGCCGGCATGAACTCCCTGGCGGCCAAACTGGCCTTGAGCCTGAAAGACAGGATTATGAACCACATCCTGCAAAAATATGCCGTCTTCCCAGAACATGAACAGGAATTTGCCGTTGTTATCCATGGTTTTCGGAGTCACCAGGATTATGTTGAGTTCAAGACCGCCCTGGCGGGTTTACGCACCATAAAAGCTGTTGATCTTTCTTCTCTTGCCCGTGGCAGGATAGAATTAAAGGTAACGACCTATGCGCAAATCGAACCTTTGCTGGAGTGGATTAACCGCTTTGTTCCGGACGGCAATCATTTCCAGCTCCGGGCCGGGCTGGCTACCGAGGCCGCTGATGTGATCCTGGTCAAAGTGGATTATGCTGAAACAGCACATTGAGGATTTTTTAGTCCGAAAAATTTCCGGTTATCCGGCTGCCGAACTCCTGGTTGCCGTTTCCGGCGGGCTGGATTCCATGGTCCTGCTTCACGCGCTGGCGGCCTTGGCAGTAAAATATCAGGTGCTGAAGTGCAGGGTTGTTCATTTCAATCACCACCTGCGGGGACAGGATGCCAATGACGACGAGTGTTTCGTTGCCCGCTACTGCCGCCAACAGGCAATGGAGTTGATTGTTGGGCAGGGAAGGAATATCCCGGAACAACGGCGACAGCAGGGGTTGTCCCTTGAAGAGGCGGCCCGAGAGGCGCGCTACCTTTTTTTTGACCGTTGTTTGGCCGAAAAACGGCAAAGCTGGCTGCTGACCGCCCATACCGCCTCTGACCAGGCGGAAACCGTAATCATGAACCTGTTGCGGGGCAGCGGCCTGCGGGGATTGAAGGGCATTCCGGCGCAAAGGGGGAGAATCCTGCGGCCCCTGCTGGCCCTGGAGCGGCGGGAAATTCAGGCATATGCGACCCGGCATGCGGTTCCTTTTGTTGAAGACCGCACGAACAGGTCGTTCGCTTTTACCCGCAACCGGATCCGCCACCAGCTGTTGCCGCTGCTGAAAGAGGAAGCCGGGGCGCGGCTGGAAAAACGCTTGAGCGCCATGGCGGCCGGCCTGGCAGCCGACCTGGCGGTTATTGACGAGCTGGTGGAAAATTTTGTCAGCCGGTGGGTTGAATTTGATGCAAAAAGGCGGGAGCTGTTTATTATCCGCCGGGAATTAAAAAGTCAAAACCCGGGTTTGCTGCCGCATATCATCGAACGCTGCGTTTTCCTGGCCGGATGCCGGAAGCAGCTGCCGGAAAGGACGCTTTCAACCCTGGTAAAGCTGGCGGTGGGGGAAAACCGGAAATCATTAACCTCTTTTCGTCTTGCTGACAAGCTGTTTTTTGTTGTCCAACCGGACCGGATCATTATCGGCGGTCGTAATTTTGAGGTTGAAAACCAGCAGGCATTTTTTTTGCTCCTTCCCGGGCCCGGCAGGTACCAGCTGCCGGAAAACCGCGGCCTGCTGCAGATGGAATTTCTGGAGAAAAGGGAAATAGATGCGAACCTGCAGTCGGGGAATGATCAGGAAGATGGTGAAATCTTCGACGCGGACAGCATATCTTTTCCCCTGGTTCTCCGTTCATGGCAGCCGGGTGACGTGTTTTTCCCCCTGGGGATGGCCGGCCGCCGGAAAAAAGTAAAAAATTTTTTTATCGACTGCAAGGTGCCTCTGGAGCAGAAGCACCGGATCCCGATTCTTTGCCATGAGCAGCGGATTATCTGGATTGCCGGTTATCGCCTGGATGAGCGGTTTGCGGTTACCACAAAAACCAGAAACGTTATGAAGGTCGTTTATCATGCTGAACCATACTCATGATTCACTCAACCGGGCCCTGTCACTGATAAAAAGCGCCGGGCGGGTGGTGGCTCTGACCGGCGCCGGAATATCGGTGGACAGCGGCATCCCCGCTTTCAGGGGCAGCCAGGGACTCTGGGAACGCTATGATCCCCAGGAGTACGCCCATATTGATGCTTTTTGCGCCCACCCCCAAAAGGTGTGGCGCATGCTGGAAGAGATGCTGACCCTGGTTTTTAGTGCCAGGCCCAATCCCGCCCACCTGGCCCTGGCAGCCCTGGAGGAATGCGGGCATCTGCAGACGATTATCACCCAAAACGTGGATGGCCTGCACCAGGAGGCCGGCAATACCCGGGTGATAGAATTTCATGGCAGCACCAGGAAGCTTGTCTGTCTTTCCTGTGGTCGGGAACAGGATATCCGTTCGCTTGAAGATTTTTCCGTGCCGCCTCGCTGTGCCGCCTGCCGGAAGATTATGAAGCCGGATGTGGTGTTTTTCGGGGAGGCCATCCCCTCGGCGGCGCAAAACAGCGCCGTGCTGGCTGCCAGCCATGCCGATGTCATGCTGGTCATTGGAACGTCGGCGGTGGTGTACCCGGTAGCCGACCTTCCCCTGGTTACCAGGAGAAACGGCGGCAAAATCATTGAGATAAACCTTGAACCGTCTCCTTTGTCGAAAGATATTGCCGACGTCGTTATTCTTGATTCGGCCAGTACCGTGCTGCCGACCCTGGTTGACGGTCTGCGCGGCGTGTGAACTTCATTGATGTAAGGTGGAAAGGGAATCAAGAATGAAAAAAATAGGGGTTATCGGCGGCAGCGGTCTTTATGAAATGGATGGACTCCAAGATGTCCGGGAAATAAGCATTGACACCCCGTTCGGATCTCCATCCGCTCCCCTGGTCTCGGGAAGGGTGGGCGAGTGCGAGCTGGTTTTCCTGCCCCGCCATGGCAAAGGACATGTCCTGCTGCCGGCGGAAATCAACTTTCGCGCCAATATTTACGCTTTGAAACAGCTCGGCGTCCAGCGCGTCCTGTCCATCAGTGCCGTTGGCAGCATGAAGGAGGAAATCAAGCCGGGGGACATGGTGATTGTTGATCAGTTTATTGACCGGACCAGCGGCCGTACTTCAACCTTTTTTGGTGAAGGGGTGGTTGCCCATATTCCTTTTGCCGAGCCGGTCTGCCCTGAATTGAGGCAAAGCCTCCAGGAAAGCTGCCAGGCCCTGGGAATTACCTGCCACGGGCGGGGGACGTACCTGTGCATCAACGGGCCGCAGTTTTCTACCCGGGCGGAATCCAACCTGTATCGTCAGTGGAACGTTGACGTCATCGGCATGACTAACATGCCCGAGGCCCGCCTGGCCCGCGAAGCCCAGTTGTGTTACGCGACCCTGGCCCTGGCCACCGATTATGACTGCTGGAAAGAGGACCATGACGACGTCAGCGTCGAGGCGGTGCTGGAAATTGTTCAGCGAAACGTTGAAAATGCCAGGAAAATCATCAGGGAAATGGCT
Organism: bacterium; assembly: GCA_029940125.1. Taxonomy (GTDB): domain Bacteria; phylum Desulfobacterota; class Anaeroferrophillalia; order Anaeroferrophillales; family Anaeroferrophillaceae; genus DQWO01. The sequence goes on along the minus strand of JAOZRP010000010.1, from coordinate 4,279 downwards.
TGGCGCGTCCCTGAAGACGCCGCCTGCTCCTGTTCCCGCGCCCTGGAAAATGCTGTCTTGACCCATCCCGAAGCCATCACTCCGGCGGCCCGGCAAAGACTGCGCGGCATCCTGCCGGCATGAACGGAAAAAACTGATGGAACGACTCCTCTACATAGATTGTTTTTCCGGCGTCAGCGGCGATATGCTGCTGGGGGCGTTTCTTGGTCTTGGTTTTCCCGAAGCGCTGCTGGTGCAGACCCTCAAGCCCCTGGGACTGGGAAAGACCTTTGACCTGACAGTCGATACAACCAGCCGGCACGGAATCGGGGCCATCAAGGTTTCTTTTCCCGAACTGGAGCCTGCAGACCGGAGCGCGGTGCATACCCATTTCGGGACCATTCGCCGGTTCATTGAAGCGGCATCCCTGGACGAGGCGGTGAAAAAACGCGGCCTTGACATTTTCCGGCAGCTGGCTGCGGCCGAAAGCACTGTTCATCAGGTCGACGTTGAGGCGGTGCATTTTCACGAAGCCGGGGGAATTGACTCCATTGCCGACATCATGGGCATTGCCGCTGCCCTCCACTGGTGCGAAGCCGATCGGGTTGTTGCCCCGGCTGTACCGCTGGGAACCGGTTTTGTCCACTGCCAGCACGGTGAATTGCCGGTACCGGTGCCGGCGGTGGTTGAGCTGCTTTGCGGTGTGCCGGTTGTCCATACCGGCATCCCGGCTGAGCTGGTGACGCCGACGGGAGCGGCGGTGTTGAAAACCGTCGTTGACGCCTTTTATCCTCGGGGTTATGCCGATCCCTGGGTTATCGAAGCAACGGGCTACGGTGCCGGTTCGCGGGACCTGGCCGAGCGTCCCAATCTGCTGCGCCTGCAGCTTGGGCATGGCATGGCTGACGAAAATGCCACAGTCGGCCGTTGGCTGCTGGAAAAAATATGCCTGCTGGAAACGGCCATCGACGACATGACCCCGGAGCAGGTCGGTGCTTTTCAGGAAGGGCTGCTGGCTGCCGGCGCGGTCGACGTCATTATTCATCAGGTGCTGATGAAAAAAAACCGACCGGGCATGGTGCTCCAGGTCCTGGTGCCTCTGGCCAGGGAAGGTGAAATCGTTGATCATTTTTTCAAACACAGTCGGACGTTAGGGCTCAGGAGAAGCGAGGTCAGCCGCTACCTCTTGGAAAGAAAGACGGAAATTATCGAAACCCCCTGGGGGTCGGTGCGGATAAAAATTGCCCGCAGCCGCCAGGGAGACGTCCTCAATGTCAAGCCGGAATACGACGACCTGTTGTCGCTGGCCCGGAAAGAAGATCTGAGCCTGGTCCGGATGGAACAACTGGTCGTCAATCACTGTCAGCGCGTTTACCATCATGGCGAAGATGGAGACTGGTCCGCCAGCAGGGGTGAAACGGAAAAATCATGAAAAAATCTCTGCACAGATTGAGAAACATCGGCATTGCCGCCCATATAGACGCCGGCAAAACCACGATCACCGAGCGGATCCTTTACTGCACCGGTCTGACCCATAAAATCGGGGAGGTTCATGACGGCACCGCGTTGATGGATTGGATGGAACAGGAGCAGCAGCGGGGCATAACCATTACTTCCGCCGCCACCACCTGTACCTGGAAAAAGCATTCGATCACTATTATCGATACGCCGGGACATGTTGATTTTACCGTTGAAGTGGAGCGGAGCCTGAGAGTTCTTGATGGGATGGTGGCCGTTTTCTGCGCGGTTGGCGGCGTTGAGCCGCAGTCGGAAACCATCTGGCACCAGGCCAACCGCTACCATGTCCCCCGTTTGGCTTTCATCAACAAAATGGACCGCCTGGGCAGCAACTTTGCCGCCGTTCTCGAGCAGATGCGGGAAAAATTGCAGGCCCGTCCCATCGCCATGCAGCTGCCGGTGGGCAGGGAGTCGCAGTTTTCCGGTGTCATTGACCTTTTGTCCATGGAATACCTGTCCTGGCAGGACAACAGCGGCATGCTGGAATTTTCCCGGCAGCCGATTCCGGAAGCTTTGACTGCCGACGCCGAGCAATGGCGCCACGACCTGTGGGAGCAGGTGGCCGAACATGATGACGAACTGCTGGAAGAGTACCTGGAAGGCCGGGAACTGCCGGCTGAAAAGGTGAAAAAAGTCATTCGCCGGATGACCATTGAAGATGGCTTTGTGCCGGTTTTCTGCGGCAGCGGCCTGAAAAACAAGGGTATTCAGCCTTTGTTGGACGCAATTATTGATTTTCTGCCGGCGCCTGACGACGTCCCGCCGGTGACCGGGATCAATCCCCTGAACCAGGAACAGGAAAGCCGGCGGCCGTCTCCGAGGGAACCTCTGACCGCCCTGTTGTACAAGGTGGCGATGATGGAAGGCCGGCGGCTTTCCTATGTGCGCATTTATGCCGGAACCATCAGTCAGGGGCAGGAGCTTTACAACCCCAGGCTGCAGGACAAGGAAAAGGTTGCCCGCCTGTTCCAGATGCAGGCCCATAAAAAAACCCGCATCAGTGAAGCCGGCCCCGGCGAGATTGTGGCGATCATGGGGTTCAAGCGCAGTGCCACCGGTGACACCCTTTGCGAGGAAGATCATCCGCTACTGCTGGAAGGAATGGAATTTACCCGGCCGGTGATCTCGGCGGCCATCGAGCCCAAGCTGAACAGCGATCAGGACAAGCTCTGGGACGTACTGCTGAAATTAAGCGATGAAGATCCGACCTTTGACGCCCGGATCGACGACGAGACCGGGCAGATGCTGATTTCCGGCATGGGGGAGCTGCACCTTGAAATCATCCAGGACCGCCTGTTGACGGAATACAACCTGGGAACCAACCTGGGCAAGCCGCAGGTCCTTTACCAGGAGTCCATCACGGCTGCCGCCACCAAGTCGGCCCAGTTCGAGCGCATCGATGAAGAGGAAAAGGAAAAACAGTTTGCCAGGATTACGGTAACCGTCGCCCCCAGGCCGCGGGAATCAGGAAACCTGATTACCCTTTCCGACGCCCTGGAGGGTTTTTCCGAGCGCCTGCTGGAATCGGTCAACGAGGGGGTTGAAGAAGCCCTGAACTCGGGAGTTGCTCAAGGTTATCCCCTGGTTGACGTTGCCGTCCACATCGAGGCCATAGAAGGGGATTCCGCGGACTTCAGCAAGGTGGCCCTGAAGATCTCCGCCGCCAACGCCGTCCGCCAGGCGCTGCGGGAAGCCCGTCCGGTCCTGCTCGAGCCCAGCATGAACGTCACCATCGTTGTTCCTCCCGAATATGTTGGTGAAGTCATTGGGGATCTCAATGCCCGCGGCGGCAAGGTCAATGCCATCGAGCACCAGGATTTCTATACCACCATCAACGCCCGGGCGCCGCTGCGCAGCCTGTTCGGCTACACCACCTCCCTGCGTTCGGCCACCAAGGGAAAAGGAAGCTTCACGATGAAGTTTTCGGGTTATGAACCAAGCCGGGCAAAATAATTTTTTCTACATCAGGCAGTCGTTTTTCAGCCATTTATTGCCCACAGCAGGTTGACACCTACAATTCAAAGGAATTTTTCCTTGATGTTTCGGTAGTGCCGGATAGAAGGCTGCCTTTGCTCATTTTTTGTGACTGGTTTTTACAAAAATTCCAGCAACCCTATTTTTTAAACAACGGTGAATAAATGCTGCTCAAACTCTTTCTGGCTTTTACCCTCGTTCCCATTATTGAAATTTACTTCCTGATTAAAATCGGCCAGGTCATTGGTCCCCTGAGCACCATCGCCCTGGTCCTGGGAACCGGTTTTGTCGGTGCCTGGCTGGCCAGGCAGCAGGGCATGCAGACCATGTTCCGGGTCCGCAGCAACCTGCAGCAGGGAATTATGCCAGCCGAAGACCTGCTGGACGGCTTCCTGATCCTGATTGCCGGGATTGTCCTGCTGACTCCGGGCCTGTTGACCGACTGCACCGGCATCCTCCTGTTGATTCCCCCGGTTCGCCTCCGCTTCAAGCGTTATCTCAGGAAAAAGTTTGATGAATGGATCAATACCCACGAAGTGCATATCACCAGGTTTTAGTGACTTACTCCTGAAATCCTGTCATAAAAAACAGGAAAATCCAACTTGTTGCCAGGAATTGACTTCAGGAGGTTTGGGCTTGGATCGTAGCGGCATTGGCCGCCGAACGAATCACCACGACGGTGATTCGCGGCGGACACCTCGGAGCTGCACACGATGTGCAGCGAGAATGAGCGAGAGCCATGCCGAAACCTCTTGGAAAAATTTCATTTGGGTTGCGGGATTTGTCCCCGCATTAGAAACTCAAACAT
>JAOZRP010000487.1 GCA_029940125.1 bacterium | reverse complement strand
AGCCGGCCATGGACAGCCGGCGAGAATGAGCGAGAGCCATGCCGGAACATCCTGATTCCTGATTTGGGTTGCGGGCGTTAAGCCCGCCTTGTTATTAATCTGGAACTTACTGTTTCAAAAATCGAAGCCAATGACAACACCTACGTTGTCCTGACGTTTTTCCGATAATAATACAATACAACCCCGAGTGCGAAAACCCCCACGCTAATCCATTGAGATGTTGACAGCAGCCAGAAACTACCCCGGGGATCGCCGCGAAAAAACTCGATCAAAAAACGTCCGACCGGATACAGCAGCAGGTAAAAAATCGCCAGCTGCCCGGCAAAGTCCTGGCGGCGGCGCTTCAACAGCAGCAGCACAAAAATCAGGCCGTTGGCGGCGGCATGGTAGAGCTGCGTCGGGTGCAAAGGCATCTGCAGGGGTGCCAGGCTTTGCGGGTCCGTAAAACGTATGGCAAAAGGCAGACTGCAGGGGGCGCCATAACAGCACCCAGCCGCCAAACAGCCAAAACGGCCAACCGCCTGGGCCAATACCAGTGCCGGTGCCGCAATGTCGGCAATCGTCCAGACGGACAGGCGGTAGAAACGCAAACGCGCGTATACGGCGGCCACGGCGGCGATAAACCCGCCATAAAACACCAAGCCGCCACGCCAGATAAAAAGAATCTCCAGCGGGTGCAGGCGATAATAGGAAAAATTGATTGCCACATAAAGCAGGCGGGCCCCAAGAATGGCAAAGAGCAGGGCATAGAAAAAAAGGTCATAGATAATGTCGGCCTTCAGCCCGGCACGTTCCCCGGCTTTAACCGCATAAAGCATGGCCAGCATGAAGCCGGCCGCCACCATAACCCCATAGGTATGAATGGTCAACACACCCCATTGAAACAATATCGGATGCATGTCCTTCCTTTCCCGCTTGACCGCAGTCTCCGACCGTCAATACCGTCGCAAACGCTCCTTTTCCCCTTGCGCACGCCCGGGAGCAAAACCTGTTTTGGCTTTTTACCCTGCCGGAAAACCAGGTTTCTGATTCTTCAGGATGTGAGGGGTGGAAAAGGGGCGCCGCCATCATTTTTCCGATTTTGCTGCAACACGTCAAACAACAGCAGCACAACCCCGACCGTGATGGCCGCATCAGCCAGATTGAAAGCCGGCCAATGGTAGGATCGCCAGTAAAAGTCCAGGAAATCAACCACTTTGGCAAAGCGAAAACGATCCAGCATATTGCCGAGCGCGCCGCCCACCACCAGGCTGAAAGCAACGCGGGCCAGCCGGGTCAGGCCATGGCAACAAAAATAGTACCAGAGAAGCACCACAACCGTTACCCCGGAAAGCAAAAGCAGGGCGGCAGCTTTCCAGGCCGCCGGAGAGTGGGAAAAAAAGCCGAAGGCGACACCGGGATTCAACACCAGGGTCAGGGAAAAAAAACCATCTATAACCTTGAGCGAATAAACCCGGGACAAGTGTGAAAGAGCCAGGGCTTTGCTGAACTGATCCGCCGCCAACACTCCGCCGCCCACCACCAGCAAGAGCAGCAGTCGTTCCAGGAATTTGTTTTTTCGCAATAATTCAGCCAACGTTGATGCTTTCGTAAGGTTGTGACAGCAGCATTGCTAATGCGGGGACGAATCCCACAACCCAAA
>JAOZRP010000165.1 GCA_029940125.1 bacterium | reverse complement strand
CTGACGGACAACGGCTGAAAGTTTATAGCTTTATTTGAAAGTTGATTATTGATCACCGAAGGCGTTCAGCAGGAAATGGACGCTTCCAGCTAGAAACGAACCGGCAAAATCATGGTAGACTTTTTTTACAATCTCCGCTGGCAGGATATCGTTGACATCCTGATTGTTGCCTTCCTGGTTTACCATGTTCTGGTTATCATCCGCGGCACCCGGGCCTTCCAGATCCTCCTGGGACTTTTTCTGATTTTTGTCATTTATGAATTTTCCCTGTATCTGGGGTTTTACACCCTCAACTGGATTCTCAACGGCTTCCTCAGTTCCATCATCCTGATTATTATCGTTCTCTTTCAAAATGAAATCCGCCGGGCTCTGGCGAAATTCGGCAAAACCTCCTTTGCCATCAATCCGTCGGAGGAGCACCAGTATCTGGAGGAAGTGGTCAAGGCCTGTGCGACCATGTCATTGAAAAGAATCGGTGCCCTGGTCGTTTTCGCCCGGGAAAACATGATGCCCAATATCATCGAGGGGGGGGTGCAGATCAACGCTGATGTTACCGATGCCCTGTTGTTAAGCATTTTCAACCCCACTTCGCCGCTTCATGACGGTGCCGTTATTATCATGGAGGGCCGGGTTCTGGCCGCCGGCTGCTTCCTGCCCCTGACTTCCAATCCCAATATTGACAAAAATTACGGTACCCGCCACCGGGCGGCCATTGGCATTACTGAAGACACCGATGCAATTGTCATCGTCATTTCGGAAGAGACCGGCAACATCTCCCTGGCCATGGGCGGCAAGTTAACCAGAAATCAGGATATTGATTCCTTGAACAAGGTGCTGAAAAAAATATTCATGCCGCTGAAAAAGAAAAGAAGCGGCGTCACCCTGGAATCATTGCGCGATTTGCTGCGCGTCAAATAATTTTGCAAGGCAGACATGATCAAGATTCAATCATTGTTGTTCAGCAACTTCTATCTGAAAATTCTTTCAGTCATCATTGCGATACTGCTGTGGTTTTTTGTCATTGGCGAAAGTAAAAATGAAATGGGTCTAGACGCTTCCCTGGAGTTTAAAGGCATCCCCCAGGACGTCACCATTGTCAACGACATTCCCAGTGCTGTTCATGTGCGCTTGAAAGGTTCATCCACCCTGCTGCGGCCCCTGACGGAAAAAAAGCCGTTGTTCAATATTGACCTGTCTCACGTGAAAATGGGTGAAAACGTCATTCTGCTGGAGAAAAAGGATTTAAAAAACATTCCCCTGGGTATTGAAGTCATCGACATCTCACCGGTTGCCATCACTGTTGTTTTGGATAAGCTGGTTGAAAAGCGCCTGCCGGTGTTGGTAAAAACCAAGGGAACCCTGCCCCGAGGCTACCAGTTGGCAGAAACAAAAATTATCCCATCGACAGTGCTGGCCAAGGGTACACAGAGCTACCTGCGGGAACTTGACAACATTTTTACCAATCCCGTCAACCTGAGTGCCATTAAAGGGCAGGTGACTAAGGAGGTCACCCTTGCCTTTGACCCGAAAAGAATCAAATTCATCGATCCGTTGACCGTCAAGGTGTTCATCAGCATCAGTGAGGAGCGCACCCAGCGAAGCATCAAGGGCATCCGGATAAACTTCATCAATAAACCGCCAACTATCAATCGGATCAGCTACAGCAATTATTTTGTTGACCTGCTGGTCAATTCTCCCCAGAATATGCTGGTTGACGAAATCCGTCATGGAACCAAGGTGGTGGTTGATCTTGCCTCTTTGGCGACTATTCCCCAGGAGAATACCGCCACCCTGCCGATCAGGATAGATTTGCCGAAGGGAGCAAAACTGATCTGGGCTGATCCGCCCCAGGTTGAAGTTGTTTTTAACCGCATCGTGAAACAAGGAAAAAAATAGATGAGAAAGCTTTTTGGTACCGACGGCGTCAGGGGCATAGCCAATATTGACCCGATGACCGCGGAAATGGCCCTGCAGATCGGCAGGGCTACCGCCTACATCTGCAAGGAGAAAGCCCACCGGCATCGAATTATCATCGGCAAGGATACCCGGTTGTCCGGATACATGATTGAAAGCGCCCTGGTTTCTGGCATCTGTTCCATGGGAGTTGACGTTTTGATTGTTGGTCCCATGCCTACGCCGGGCATCGCCTTCCTGACCCGCAGCATGAGGGCCGACGCCGGCATGGTCATCTCCGCCTCCCACAATCCTTTCCAGGACAACGGCATCAAGATTTTTTCCCGCGATGGCTTCAAACTGCCTGATCAGCAGGAAGAAACCATCGAAAAGCTCATCCTTAATGAAACCATCAAGGACCTGCGGCCCACAGCGGCGGAAGTGGGAAAGGCCTTCAGGATCGACGACGCCATCGGCCGCTACATTGTTTTTCTGAAAAACACCTTTCCGGCTGACCTGGATCTTGAGGGGTTGAAGCTGGTTGTCGACTGCGGCAACGGGGCGGCCTACAAAATTGCCCCGGCGGTTTTCGAGGAGCTTGGCGCTTCGATTACCGCCATCGGCATCAGTCCCAACGGCAAGAATATTAATGATGAGTGTGGTTCCCTGCATCCGGAACGTTTGAAGGAAGAGGTCCTGAAAGCGGGGGCCAACCTGGGAATTGCTTTTGACGGCGACGCCGACCGGGTCATTTTTGTTGATGAGACCGGGGCTGAAATCAATGGCGACCAGATCATGGCCATCTGCGCCTTAGACTTGCTCGACCGCAAAAAACTGGCTGAAAATACAGTGGTGGCCACGGTAATGAGCAATATGGGGCTGGAAAAGGCCCTGGAGCCCCAGGGAGTCAAGGTGGTCAGGACCCAGGTGGGAGACCGCTACGTGGTTGAAGAAATGCGCCGTCAGGGCTACAATTTCGGCGGTGAACAGTCCGGACATCTGATTTTCATGGACCACAATACTACCGGGGACGGCATTCTTTCAGCCTTGCAGCTTTTATCCGTGCTGGTTCGCACCGGCAAACCGCTGTCTGAACTGGCCAAAGTCATGACTACCTATCCCCAGCTGCTGAAAAACATCCCGGTAAGGCATAAACCTCCCTTGGAACAGGTTCCGGTTCTCCACCGGCGAATTCAGGAGATCGAGCTGGAGATCCAGGGACGGGGGCGGCTGCTGGTCCGCTATTCCGGCACTGAAAACAAGCTGAGGGTGATGATGGAAGGAGAGAGCGTGGAATTGATCACCGGCCACGTTGATGATCTGGCTGAACTGGTGCAGCGGCATCTGGGACAGGAGGTTAGTTAAATACCATGGTTAAACTGGGAGTTAACATTGATCATGTGGCTACCATCCGCCAGGCCAGGGGGATCAGTGAACCAGATCCCGTTGCTGCTGCTGTGCTGGCAGAGCTGGCCGGTGCCGACGGCATCACCATCCACCTGCGGGAAGACCGGAGGCATATCCAGGACCGCGACGTTTTCCTGCTGCGACAAGTGATCAAGACCCGGTTGAATCTGGAAATGGCCCTGGCACCGGAAATTATTGCCATTGCCGAGCAAGTCAAACCGGAGAGCGTTACCCTGGTGCCGGAGAAAAGGGAAGAGCTGACCACGGAAGGCGGCCTTGATGTCATCGGCCAGCTGGAAGCGGTCAAAAATGCGGTTCGCCGTTTTCAGCAGCATGGCATCATCGTCAGCCTGTTCATCGATCCTGATCCTGACCAGATCCAGGCGGCCCGGCAGGTTGGGGCTGATTTTATCGAGATACACACCGGCCGTTACTGTGATGCCGGGAGTCCTGAGGAGCAGGATAAAGAATTCAACCAGATTGAGGCGGCCTGCGTGCTGGCCCGCAGCCTCAACCTGGGAGTCAATGCCGGCCATGGCCTGAACTACCGCAACGTGCAGCCGGTTGCGGCCATTCCCGGCATTCATGAACTCAACATCGGCCACAGCATTATCGGCCGGGCAGTGCTGGTGGGGCTTGAAAGGGCGGTTCGGGAAATGAAGGCCCTGCTGGAGTGAAACCATGACGGCAATCAAAGGTATTGGTACCGACATTGTTAAAATCAGCCGCGTTGAAGAATTGATTTCCCGCTACGGAGATCGTTTTTTAAAGCGGCTTTTTTTACCGGAGGAAATCAAGTACTGCCAGTCGAAAAAGCGTCCAGCCATCCATTTCGCGGCCCGCTTCGCGGCCAAGGAAGCCATGCTGAAGGCACTGGGGACCGGTTTGAGCCAGGGAATCAGCTGGAAAAACATGGAGGTATGCCGCCGTCCTGGCGCCGCGCCTGAGTTTTCCTTTTCTGGCCGGGTAGCCGAGTTATGCCGGGAGCGGGGCATTGACGGCAGCATGATCAGCCTCAGCCATGAGCAGGAGTTTGCCTTGGCCTTTGTGATTATTACCGGAGGAGGAGATCAATGAAATTGGTTACCGCGCAGCAGATGAGGGATCTGGATGCCAGAACCATTCATGAAATGGGGGTGCCCGGGGCGGTGCTGATGGAACTGGCCGGCAAAAGCGCCTGTGATTTTATTGCCCGGCGGAACTGGCTGCCGTCAAAAGACGCTCCGGTGCTGCTGCTGGCCGGCAAGGGCAACAACGGCGGGGACGCGCTGGTGGCGGCCCGCTGGCTGCGTTTGACCGGCCATACCAATATCAGCGTTGTTTTGCTGGCTGAAGCAGACCACATAGGCGGCGATGCCCGCATCAACCTGAAATGTTATCGAAACATGGGCGGTGATGTTGCTGAAGTTACCACCATTGATGCCTGGGAAGATTTCCGGCGGCAGAGGGGAAAATTCGACCTGGTTGTTGACGGAATCCTGGGCACCGGGCTCAACAGCAATCTCCGGGGGCTGTACGCGGAAGTTATCGGTGCCATTCCCCGGTTGGGAAAGCATGTGCTGGCCCTGGACATTCCCTCCGGCCTCCATGCCGACCGGGGCGTACCCCTGGGAGACGCAGTTCGGGCCGATGCCACCGTCACTTTCGGCGGCGGAAAAACCGGTCTCTTTGTTTATCCCGGGAAAGAATATGCCGGCAGGGTGGAAGTAGTCGACATTGGCATTCCGGCGGCATTTTTTGATGAGCTGGATACCGTCACCCTGCTGACCGCGGATGTCTGTCGGGCATTGATGCCGGCACAACCAGCGGTAAACGGCCATAAAGGTGGCCGCGGCCACCTGCTGACCATTGCCGGTTCCCGGGGCCGGTCAGGCGCCGCCCTGTTTACGGCCTGGAGTGCGCTGAAAACCGGCTGCGGTCTGTCAACCCTGGCGACGCCGGCATCGCTGGCGGCCAATCTTGAAGGCCGGCGGCCGGAATTGATGATGCTCCCCCTTGCCGACGACGGCCAGGGACGGGTAGGGGAGCTCGACGCTGCTGAAGCAGAAAAACTCTGCCTGGGGAAAAACGCCGTTGCCGTTGGTCCGGGATTGGGAACCCGGACGGAAGCCCGTGAACTGGTTGCGACCCTGCTGAGCACGGTTTCCCTTCCCATGGTTCTGGACGCTGATGCGCTTACCGTCTTGGCATCAAATCCGGAAATGCTGGCTCAAAAAAAAGCTGAGGTTGTCCTGACTCCGCACCCGGGAGAAATGTCCCGGCTACTGAACATCTCCACTGCGAAAGTACAGTTGAACCGCCTTGAACTGGCCCGTGATTTTGCCCGCCGCCACCAGGTGTTTCTGGTTCTCAAGGGTGCGGGAACCATCATTGCCGCTCCGGACGGCCGCGCTGCTGTCAACGGCAGCGGCAACCGGTATCTGGCCACGGCGGGGTCAGGAGATGTTTTGACCGGCATCATTGGCAGTTTCCTGGCCCAGGGTCTGCCGCCCTGGTCAGCCTGCCGGCTGGGCGTCTATCTGCACGGGTTGACCGCTGACCTGCTTGTTGAGGCGGGAAGCGGCCGCGGCCTGACCGCCGGAGATCTGTTGAACGCCATTCCCCGGGCGCTGGCCGCCCTGGAAAAATCAATCACTCAATGTTTTTCCTGATTCTGTCCAGCTTTTGAAGGGGGTTTGCGACAG
>JAOZRP010000164.1:2448-5987 GCA_029940125.1 bacterium | reverse complement strand
CTCAGAGCGTAGCCGCCGCTGTTGTTCTCGTCATCGGCAAAAATTCGCTGGCCGCTGGCCGTGCGGTTTGCAGTTCTGATCCAGGCGGTCAGGGTAAAGTTATCCGTCAAATCGGGAAATCCCGGCAACGCCACGTACCCATTGTCAGCAAACGCACCCGACCGGCATACCCGGCCGGCGTCAACAGTAGTAACTCCATTCACCGCCTGGCCATGATGGCCGTTGCCGCTGGCATCCGCCACCTCGCCAGCGCTGCCATCCCAGGAGCATTCATCCAGATAATAAGAAGCCACCGCGTCAAAAGTGCATTGAGGGCAGTGCCTGGCCGAACCATCCCAATTTTTACCGCCCTGTTGACGATCGTAAATATCCCGCACCTGATCATCATTCAAAGGATCAGCAAACAAGGTAAACTCATCAATCGCCCCGGCAAAGCAAAGGCCATTCGAATCAGTATAAAACTTTCCAATCTGCAATGGATTATTGGTAAAAGCAATGCCATGGTGGTTGGTTGCCTCCAGAACACCATTAACATAGAGCTTGTTGGTTTCGTCGGCTTCATGCACCAGGACCACGTGATACCAGACTCCTGTCCGAGGGATCGTGCTCGATCTCAGATAAACATAGTTTCCGGAATCATCGGCCATCAGCGAGGCTATTCTCTGAGCGGTTCCCACCTGGATATTCCATCCCCGGCCCGTATGGTGATTCACGTCCGTAAGCTTGCTGACCACCCCATTCCAGGTGGAAAGGCTGTCCGCCTTAAACCAGACCGACACCGAAAAAGCAGCGGATGGATTCAGTGCCGGAGCATCGTCAATGGTCACATAATCACCGGATCCGGCAAAAACCCCGGCCCGGCAGAGACCACCACCAAGCACGACGCTGTCCTCGGTGCTTACCTCTCCCACCACGGTTCCATCATGACCCTTGCCGCTGCTGTCCCGCACCTCACTGCCGCTGCCGGCCAGAAAACATTCATCAAAATGATAATTAGCCAACACTTCTGTACAGGCACAATCATGAGTTCGTGACAAAACAGCGGCAATCTCGCCCTGAGCCAAAGCTTCATCAAAAATTTCAACTTCATCCAGAAGCCCGATAAAACGGTTGCCGGTTTCTGTGCTGCTATTGGTTTCGCCGCCGATGGAAGCCAGACCAGTGTCCATTCCCCAGCCGCCGGTAAAAGTGCCGGACGTATGATTGACCAGGGTCCCGGAGGCGTCAAACACGTAAATGTGCCGTTCATGGTTGCTGATGTCTGCCACGGCGGCAACAAAGTACCAGGTATCGTTGGCAATCACCGCCGGGGTATCCAGAATAATGGGAGAAATTGTCCGGCTGTAAAAGCGAAGCCGCCCCGCCCCGCCGTCACCAAGGCTCAGGGCATAGCCACCGGTGTTATTTTCATCATCAGCAAAAATCCGCTGGCCCGGGGCCGTCCGGTCGCTGGTTTTTATCCAGGCGGTTATGGTAAAATGTGTCGTCAGGTTAGGGAATCCCGGTAAAACCACATAGCCATCATCGGCGAATTCTCCCGCCCGACAGACCTGCCCCCCGGAGACTGTCGTAACCCCGTTTTTCGCCGTGCCGTCGTAGCCGCTGCCACTGGCATCCGCCACCTCGCCGGACGTCCCGTCCCAGTAGCATTCGTCAAAGTGGTAGTCGGCCAGGGGAGCAGCGGCCAGAGGCGCGGCCAGCGCCAGAAGGAGCAGGAAAACCAAGAAAAGAGAAACGCGCCTGTCTTTTCCGACCACCCTGATCCTCCGTATAATTTTTTCAGTAAAAGAGAGTTATTTCAGCTGACAGGAAACAACAAAAGAGAAGTGGGCCGGGATGCCGGTATTGTCATCGGCCTTGACGCGGGTTACCTCGCTGAAATCCACCGCGGCCAGGATGTCAGTCTCATGCTGCAGGTTTTTCAGGTAGCGGACGATGGCCGGGCTATCCAGGGCCCGACCGGTAATGGTAACCACGGTTTTCGGCGCCATGGCGGTGGATTCATCCGCCCCGGCAGCCGCCGCCGGGACATGGGGGCTGGAGGAACTGATCTCAGTCAGCCAGACCCGCTCGGGAACCTGCCGGCTGATGGCAGCAACGATGGAATACCAGTCGCGGCGCCGGGCCTTGATGCTTTCCGCCACCCGCAGCTGCTTTTCTGTTGCCGCGTACTGTTTCTCCAATCCCCGTATCCGACTGATCATGATCTGGTAGTTGCGCGACTGTTCCTGCAGATCCATATAGCGGGCTTCCAACTGCCGCAGCCTGGCCAGGCGCTGGTGGTAGTCATGGCGCAGCAGCAGGTAGTGCCCCCCCAGGACCAGGAGCAGCAGGACGGCCAGCCCCCCCAGAAGCCGGGAAGGCATTTTTGCCGCCGGCGCCGCGGCCGTCTTTTTCCGGGTGGAAAGATTGATTCTCTGCATGAGTTTTATCCCTGACAGGCCATGCCGACCGCGACCGTGAACCTCGGGGCCTGCTGCCGGCAAAGGGCCAACGTTTCTTCACTTCCCCGAAAACTTGAAAAATCAAGCTGGGCGAGGGGATCGTAAATAATACAGGGGATGCCCAGGGTTTCAGTCAGGTAGTGGTCCAGGTCCGGCAGGCGCGATCCGCCGCCGGCCAGCACCAGGGACTCAACCTTGCCTTTATGCATGCTGCTCTGGAAATAGTCGATGGTTCGGTGAATCTCCAGGGCCAGCTGCTGAATGTCCGCTTCCAGGGATTTGAACACCACCTCCTGGAGCTCTCCCTCGGTCGACCGGTCAAAACGATGGCGAAAATAACTGAGGCCGTGTTCGTGGATCAACTGCCGGGCGGCTTCCTCGTCCAGCCCCTGGTGCAAGGCCAGGGAAGCGGTCCAGGAGCGCGTATTCACGCGCACGTGGCGGCTCAGAAACGGCAGTTCCTGGTGGATAATGGTAATCGTGCTGCCCGCCCCCCCGAGATTTATCAGCAGGGGGTTGCTGCCCAACTCCGGCAGCGGACAATGGTTCAGGGCGGCGGCGATGGCGACATCGTGGGGTTCAAGATACTGGATGGACAAACCCAGCCGGTCGAACAGGGCTTCAATGCGAACAATATCGTCCTGCTTGGCCAGGTACACCCGCACGTCCAGCATTTCCCGCGGTCCCTGCCGGCTGCTCCCCAGAACCAGGTAGTCCCGCTGGAAGATGTCCGGAGACTGTTCCATCTTTTCCTTCAGGGCCCAGTAGACGGCATGGGGAATGTCCTTTTCCGCCGTTCGCGGCAGCTGCAGCTCCTGGCGGACAACCAGCTCCGCCGGCAGCGACATGGCCACCTGGATGCCCCGGTTCCGGTACGAGGAAAGCACCTCGGCAAGCAGGTTGTAAAAATATTCCTCGGCGGCCGGGTCGTTGAGATCCGGAGCCTTTTCGGCATACTCGTGAAAGAGGATGTCCACCACCTGCGCCGGCTTCTTCTGGCAGTTGAGGACAATCATCTTCAGCGCCGTCGGCCCCAGGTCCAGGGCCATGAGCTGATTTTTTTTCGCTTTCAGTTGCAGCATATGTTTTCACCAC
>JAOZRP010000164.1:0-2348 GCA_029940125.1 bacterium | reverse complement strand
TACTTTTTAAACTTTACCAGCAGGCGGCGTTTGGCGTAGTCGGCTGAACCGGCGCTGCCGTTGGTGGCGACAGCCGTCAATTTCCAGTAATCCGCAGCTTCCAGCCGGGCATCCACTTCCGCCTGTCCCTGTTCCAACTGGTAGTACGTCTGACCGGCGGCGGTGATGACCTCCCGGTCCAGCAGCACAATCTCGGCCTCCGCGGCGCTGCAGGCATCGTACCAGGCCCGGGCGGAATAAAGCTCGTTGACCGATTCCCGGCTGGCCAGGGTGCTCATGGACACCATGACCCAGCCCAGGAAGGAAAGAACCAGGATGAGAAACACCGCCGCAATCAATGACGCTCCGGAAGAATCTTTCAACGGATTTTTTTGCATCTTCTTCATCTTCTTCGTGTAACATCCTTAAATTCTTTACAAAAAAATCATATCCCCCACGCTGTTCCGTCAACCTTGTCTTCAAACAGCTTCCTAGGGGAAATTTACCAACCTGACCTGGCGTTCCAGGGCCAGCGACAGGGAATCCAGGGCCAGCTTCAGGGCAATGGAAACGGTCGGCTCCGTTGCCAGGGTTCCCGGCTGCAGGTCAAAAGACACCGACTGCACCCGGCGACAGAGAAACTGGCCGTGGTCCTCGACGCCGCCGGGATCATAGCCGGAATAGTAGATCAGCCCGTCCCCGTTCCGGCTGACCTTGACCGCCGAATCGCACACGTAGTAGCGGCCGCCGGGAGAATCCCGGTCAATGGTGGTCGTACAGGTGATGCTGCCGGAGGTGTTGCCGGCGATGGAAAAGCTGCTGACGCCGGCATAGAAGTCCGTCGGGCTGGTATTGTAAACCACCAGCCACTTGCCGCTGAAATCGAAGCCGGACAAGTCATCATCCACCGTCATGACCGTGCCGCTGATCTGGCGGTAGTGGCCGCCGAAAAGCGTCCGCCCGTATTCCAGCACCGTTCCGCCGGCGGAAATCCGCACCGAGTCGGGTATGGCGTAGCGCAGTTCGGATTCCAGGTAGTCGATGGCCAGACGGCCGCTGCTCTGCAGCTCCTTCATCGCCGCCCGGGACTGGTAGCCGTGGGTGGCGGCATTGATGATCCGGCCGATGATCAAGCCGACAATCCCCAGGATGACGATGACGATGATCATCTCAATGAGGGTGAAGCCCGCCCGGCACGCCGCGGCCCGCTTTTCACCGGCAACCTTTATCCTGGCACCTTTATCCTTTGACCTTATACCTTGCACCTTATACCTTGCACCTTTTTTCAATAGTTTCCCCTGATGCTCACCAGGCGGATATCCTCGTTGTGGGGCGTGGTCACGGTCACCACCACCTGCTTGAAATTGGTCCGGGGGGAGCCGGAGCCGCAGCTGTTGTCCGGATCCTGGCCGCCGCGCCCGTCGCCGGCAACGGCAAAACGATAGGGGCTGCCGGAAGAGCCGTCGCCGCCGGCAATCATTACATAGCTCACCGCCACCCGGCGGCGATACGCCCCCGCTTCGCTCATCACATTTCCCCGGGAATCCTTAAGATCATCGGCGGTCGAACCATTCTGGTTGTTTTCATCCAGGCCGTCGTAGTCGTCAACGTCATTCCAGTTCCGGCGGGCCTCGGTCGCCGATTCCCCGGCATCCAGGCCGATGGGCGAAGCGTCGTCGTCATTGCAGGCGGGATCGCAGTCCACGCTGTTGCCGCTGGCACCTGCGTCATTGCGGCCGTCCTTGAGCCCGCCGGTGCAGGCATCCAGGCCGCCGCCGCCATTGGGGGTGTGCTCATCCCAGCGCTTGCTGAGGATCTCATCCATCAAATCCTGGGCCAGCACCAGCCCCTTGTGACGCAGCAGGGGGTCGCCCCCGCGGCTGAGGACATTCTGGTACAGGGTCATGATGCCGGCGGCGCCTATGGCCAGCACCAGAATGAAAATGACGGTTTCCACCAGGGTGAAGCCCCGGCGGGTTTTTTCAGTTTTAGAAAACATTGCCGGTGACACTCTCCAGGTGCAGGGTTGCCTGTTCACTGCCCCGGCCCAGGGTAAAATCAAGGCCGTTATAATCGCCGTCGCTGCCGCTGTAGCGCGGCTTGCCCCGGCCGCTGAAGCCAAGGCTGCTGACCGCGGGATTCACGGTCAGGGAATCCAGGCGCAGGCCGGCAAGGGAAACCTGGTAGTCCACCTGGCCCGCCGGATCGACGGCATAGGGCTCGGCCGCGTCCTTGACCTGGTTGTGGTTGTCGTCCCGCCAGAGATAGTAGCGGTCGGCGGCAAAGCCGAGCCGCCAGTCTTCCCCCTGGCGGATCATGTTCAACTCCTGGCAGTAGCGGATGTCCATGGCCACTTTCTTCGCCGCCGC
>JAOZRP010000163.1 GCA_029940125.1 bacterium | reverse complement strand
CCCTACACTAATTTTTCAAGGGGTAGGTGTCTCACCTTCATTGACACAGAGGGGTTATCCTGGTAAAAACATTATAGCATAAGGAGTTCTCCAAGCCTATTTTTTTCGCATTCTTAGCTATTTATGAGACAGTAGTGATCCGCATAGTGAAACTCCCCGGGGCAAGCCCCAGGGCATCTTAGCGCAACTTTAGTTTAAGTTGCGCAGGCCTTTGCCTAATATCTGTAATACTGAAAAAATTTTGCAACAATATCATCAATTATAAAATCTCGACTATCCAAAAACAATGCCGCGGCCTAGGCGGATAAGGGGGACGCTCCGCTCCCCCTTATAACCCCCTCGGCAAGGCATGCATTCATCCCCGGGGCAAGCCCCGGGGCATTCTGCAAAGAGTTTTGGTAATCTTCCAAAAAAAATGAATGATTAAAATATGATGCAGTCATCTTTCAAAACTGAAAACATTCATTTCAAGGAGATAATCAAAGGAAGCGGCTTAATCTTATCCGGCAAGATCATGGCTACAGGCCTGGGAGTTATTTCCAGCCTGATTATTGCCAGATATTATGGCCCTGATGTCATGGGAATCGTTGCCATAATCAATTCGGTTGTAGCCATTGTTTTAATCTTTGGCTCCATGGGAATGAATACCGCGATCCTGAGGCTTATTCCTGAATACATTGAAAAGTATTCCATAGATGATGCTTGGTCGGTATATAAAAAAGTCCTTTATACGGTTTTATTATTGTCCGCTCTATACGGTGTTTGTGTGTTCCTGGCAAGTCCATGGATTGCGATCTCACTTTTCAACCTGGAGATTCTGCGATCTTTTTTTACAATAGCGGCAATCTTTATCCCCCTTATGGCCGTAAATTCTCTGAACAGCGAGACTTTACGGGCACTTCAATGCAAAAAAAGATACGCACTTGTTCAGTGGTTGGCAGCCTTGGTGAATGTAACGCTGCTACTGTTGGCAACATTTTTATTTTATCATCGGTATAATCCGGTTTACATCCCTTTTTGCGTAACTGCCATTATGACTCCGGTTCTTTTTTGGCTGGTCCACAGCCCGTTCAGGCTCGCCAAACAGGGAAAGCCCAAGATAACAACACGCGAAATTTTTGTATTGTCGTTCCCCATGTTTCTTACCTCGGTAATGCACCTGGTGATAGGCCGGACCGACATCATTATGCTTGGCGCCATGACCTCTGCACGTGAAGTTGGGGTTTATAACGTCGCCCTGAAACTTGCCCTGCTGACAAGTTTTATACTGGTTTCGGTCAACGCCATGCTGGCGCCAAAATTTTCCCAGTTGTTCCATGCCGGCAAGCTCGACGAGCTGAAAATGGTGGCCCGCAATTGTGCCAGGCTGATATTTTACGCAACCTTGCCAATTATTGTAATCTATCTGTTTTTCGGTAATTATATTCTGGCCTTGTTTGGCAAAGATTTTGTTTCGGGCCGGACAGCGCTGTTTTTTCTGATTGGCGGACAGTTTGTAAACTCAGCCGCTGGTTCAGTGGGGTATTTTCTGGACATGACCGGGCACCAGAAGGTCTTCCAGTATATCGTAATGTTCGGGGCCGTACTTAATATTATGCTGAATTTTCTCCTGATTCCCCATTTTGGAATCAATGGGGCCGCGTTTGCCAGCATGATAAGTATCGCGACATGGAATATCATGGCTGCTGTTGCCATTAAAAAAAGATTCGGATTTTTTATTTCCTATATACCGAGGTTGGGAGGAGCGCATTGAAAACCAAATTGCCTGATTTTCTGATTGTCGGCGCCGCCAAGGCAGGCACAACATCTTTGTATCACTATTTGAAAGAGCATCCTGAGATATTCCTACCAACTATAAAAGAGCCCAAATTTATAACTTCGCATATAGTAGAATATCCTTTTAAGGGTCCAGGAGATGAACTTGTAGAAGAAAATATAATAAAAAAATTTCCTGAATATACAAGTTTATTTTCTGGTTCTGATAATGCTGCTGTAATTGGTGAAGCTAGCGCCGACAATTTGTATTATTATGAAAAATCAGTTGATATTATCAAAACATATCTTGGAAATCCCCGAATTTTAATTATACTGAGAAATCCCATCGAGCGCGCCTATTCAGCATATGTTCATTTGATACGAGACACCAGAGAGCCCCTTTGCTTTATGGATGCTCTGGCTAGGGAAGAAAGTCGTAAAAATGCAAATTGGGAATTCATCTGGTTTTATAAAGATGTTGGGCTTTATTACAAACAGGTCAAAGCCTATCTCGAGAGTTTTGACCAGGTTAAAATATACCTCTTTGACGATTTGAAAGAAGATGCTCTGGCAGTTGTTCAGGATATCTGTCGGTTCCTTGGGGTAGATGATACTTTTGTTCCCGCCAGCATTTCCGAGCAATTCAATGTTTCCGGCATTCCCAAAAATAAGATTCTGCAAAAATTTCTATTGCAAGACAATATCCCTAGGAGAATTTTAAAGCCAGTGGCAAATTTTTTGGTTCCTGACATAGAAAAAAGAAAAAGAATAGTTAATAAATTGCAAAAGAAAAATTTGGAGAAAAAACCAATTCCCTTGGAAGCTAAAGAGTATTTAAAAGATTTTTTCAGGGATGACATTCTGTTACTTCAAGATCTGATTAATCGTGATTTGTCGCATTGGCTGAAATAAAACACGGGTAGACAACATGTCTGGTTTTCTCATCCCGTTTTATCATATCTCATCTGACAGATCTGTTCCGACAGCAGACCCTGCATAAAAACAATTACAGAGGTCATAAAAAGCAAAAGAGACATCTTCGGGAAACCGGCATTGCAAATAAAATAAGAGTAAAGATACCAAATCATTCCCAAGGAAAAGAAAACAAAGCTTGTCGGCATAAAAATTTTCAGTGGGGAATAAAGCGTCGCGATCCTCATAATCACCAAGAGGAACTTGGACCCATCCTTGACCAATTTTATTTTACTCTTTCCGGCCCTCAATTCAGTTTCGATGGGAACATAACGCACCGACCGACCACTACGCAGATAAGCCATGGTTACGGTCGTCGGGTAAGAGAATCCATTCGGGAACAGATACAAATATTGAGACACTTCACTTTTTCTGAAGACACGGAAGCCTGAGGTTAAATCTTCAATTTTGAAGCCGGTCATATAGGAAGCCAAACGATTATAAATGGTATTGGCAAGATCACGATACCAGACGGTTTTTGAGCTGCTTGTCCGCGCCCCAACCACCATATTGTATGAGGTGATATATTTAAGCAACCTTTCCGCGTCTTCCGGCTTGTGCTGTCCATCGGCATCCATCAAGACAATAATCTCCCCTGAACAATAACGAATACCATCCTTAACGGAAGCACCATTCCCCATGCAATGGGGGTGGGAATAAACCAGGGCTCCTGCTTTTATCGCTTCATCCTTGGTATTATCGTCGGAACCATCATTAACCACCAAGATTTCCGCTTCCGGAAATTTGTCCGTCAGCTGCGTAACCACTGAAGCAATACTTTTTCCCTCATTATAGGCTGGAATCACGAATGAAAGCTTTTCCACGTCAACAACCTCTATCAATTATTTTTTGGGAGGTTTACCCTGATTTTCTACCTATCACATCAACTTGTTCGACAGTCAAGGAGGAAAACTTGAAAAGCAAAAGAAAAGGCTCCTAGAAACAACTTGCCAGGAGCCTTTCAAGAAACAAAAAAAAGGGGGGCTACTCAAATATCCAACGGAACACCGAATAACCTGGCAACCCCGGCATAGAAGGATCAGCTACCGGATTGATATTAGTGTTGCTGATAGTCCACCGATCAGTACTGCCGCCAATGACGGCCTGGGCCGCCAGGGAAAAAGCCGGAGCAGTGCTGGCATTGGCTACCGACAACGTATAGTCCCCCTTGGTATAACTATTGTCAGCCGCCCCAGCATCATTAAATCCCGGCAGGATATCAATGGTATTGGCATAACGGTTGTTTTCACTGAAAAACTGCTCTTGAGCCATTTGGGCCGCCTTCAAACCGATTATGGCGTCTGATTGTTTGGCACGGTTGATGTAATTTTGGTACGCTGGAATAGCAACTACCGCCAAAACCGCCAAAATGGCAACAGTTATCATCAATTCTACCAGAGTAAAACCACCATTACTTTTAAAATGAAAGATATTTTTTTCTTGCTGAAAAATTAAACTTTTCATTCTTTCCCCCTTGTTTTAGTAACTTCAATTAATCAATACTTTTTGGGAAACCAATTTTTCAGCCAAATCCTGCATTGCTAAAATCTTCTCGCGATGAGGATATCCCGGATAGAGAGATAATGCTTTGTCAAAATCAGCCAAAGCTTCACTATTATTGTCAGCTAAGGCATAAATGCCGCGATTTATCCATAAATGGGAATATTTGGGATTTAAGCTTATACCCTGATCTATAATTTCCAAAGCTTTTTTGTATTCACCACGCTGATAAAAATACCATGATTTAACGAGGTAAACATCTGGAGAACTAGCATTTAAAATTTCAACCCGTTTCAAACAATAACGCAAAAAACTATTCACCGGAATATCATATTTTTCAATTACAACGCATAATGCCATAAAAAAATGGAACTGACTGTCAAAAGGATGGAAAAAATACTTTTCTTTGAGCGTACCCATATTTCTTTGTTCATTATTAGCAACGTATATTTTATCAATTTCCCTTTTCATGGCTATGGAAGCCGGTGACTTGAATTTTTGTGCCAAAACTTTTTCAGTATATTTTAAGGCTAGATCAAAATCATGGAGATTAAAGAAAATTTGCGCCATTTTTTCATCTGTAGCAACAGCTGCATTATCTGTGTTCATCTTCATTTCAGGATTGAATTGGTATCCTTGCTGCAAACCAACTTTTAAGGACCTTGCCATCGCTTCTTCAAAACCAACAGCCTCGGGTAAATCATTCCGGCAACAAAACTTATAACCTTTTAAAAAATAATCAAAGGCCGACTGAAACTCCCCATTAGCACGATACGCTTCCCCTAAATTGAAAAGAAACAACGAATAAGAATTTTTTTTTGCACCTTCTGGAGCTTTTGCACGTAAAAATTCACCCTTGTTTATAGCCTGTTCATATTTACCCATATCTGACAAACTTTTGACAATGTCACAAGCGGCAACCCAATATTCTTCATAGCCTTTAACACCCAAGTTTATCGCTTTTTCAGCCTCTTCCAAGGCTCTTTCATTTTCTCCCCTTTTCAGCCACTCAGTTGCCAAATTGCTATGCGTCCTAGCCTTATCAGGAGCTTTAGATATACAATCCTGCCACAAGCTGACGGAGTCTTTCCAAACCATATTGCGAGTATAGGTTAGAAACGATAGACCAGAGCAAATAATAACAGCTACAGAAACAAATATCTTTATTCTATCAAGTGAAAAATTATTGCCGCAACAAAAGAGATAAAGTTCATACAGGCCTAAAATCAGAACGAGATAAAAGCCAGCTGAAGGCAGATATAAACGATGTTCAAATTTCAACTCTAAAGGAATAATGCTTGATTCAATCACAAGATTAATAAAGAACCAAAATATTCCAAAAGCAATCAGAGGTTGTTTATCCCTTAATTTCCATGCGATAATAATTGCTGAAGTTATAAAAATTAACGAAAAAAAAGTTGTCAGAGGAGAAAACAGGGAAGTTGAAAGCGCTACATCATGCTCTAAATTCATCCACCTGGGTAAAGGTAGTAACAACAAGGTGCAGTAGGAGGCAACAATTCTCAACTCTGTCAGTAATCGTTCTGATAAAGAGAAATGCCTTTTGGCATAGCCGCCGAGTAGCCATCCATGATAAAATTTGTAGCTGATTACAATAATTATCAATATTGACAAGAATATGACTATAATTTTATACTTTTTAAGTACCGTGAGCAATCCACTGTCTTCAACAAACAACCATTCTATGAAAAATGCCATGATCGGCAATGTTGCAGCAATCTCCTTGCTCATCATGGCGCTAATAAAACT